>JAFDHW010000258.1 GCA_019308705.1 Deltaproteobacteria bacterium | reverse complement strand
CCTCGCTGGCCTTGGCCACCCTCACGGTGAGGGCTGCGGAAACCTCGCCCTGGCCCAGAAGCTTCACCTTCTGCCGGGCGTTCTTGATGATCCCGGCCTCGGCCAGGGCGGCGGCGTCCACCGTTGCCCCGGCCTCGAACCGGGCCAGGTCCCGCACGTTCACCTCCGCGTAGTGAACGCGGAAGATGTTTTTGAACCCGCCCTTGGGGAGCCGGCGGTGCAGGGGCATCTGGCCGCCCTCGAAACCCGGGCGCACCGAACCGCCGGACCGGGCCTTCAACCCCTTGTGGCCCCTGCCGGCGGTCTTGCCGCGCCCGGAGCCCGGGCCGCGGCCCACGCGTTTTCTCGCCTTCTTGGCCCCCTTGGGGGGAGCAAGCTCGTTTAGTTTCATCACTCTGTCTCCACCACGGTGAGCATGTGGCTGACCTTGGCGATCATCCCCCGGATGGAGGGGGTGTCTTCCAGGGTGACGGTCTTGTTCACCCGGGTGAGCCCCATGCCCCGAAGGACCTTGCGATGCTTCTCCGGCCGGGCGATCATGCTCCTTTTCAGGGTGACGGCAAGTTTGCTGGCCATGGCTTCCTCGTTACGCTCCCTGGAGTTGCTCGGGTTTCAGACCCCTGCGGCGGGCCACGTCCCTTCGGCTCTCCAGGCTTTTCAGGCCTTCCATGGTGGCCTTGACCACGTTGTGCGGGTTGTGGGAGCCCATGCACTTGGTGAGGATGTCCCCCACCCCGGCGGCTTCCAGAACCGCGCGGACCGCGCCGCCGGCGATGACGCCGGTGCCGGGGCTGGCGGGCTTCAACAACACCTTGCCCGCGCCGAACCGGCCGATCACCTCGCGCGGGATGGTGGAACCCTGCATGGGAATGCGGACCATGGACCGCTTGGCGGATTCCACACCCTTGCGGATGGCCTCGGGCACTTCGCCGGCCTTGCCCAGGCCCGCGCCCACACGGCCCTTGCCGTCCCCCACCACCACCACGGCGGAAAAGGAGAAGCGCCGGCCGCCCTTGACCACCTTGGCCACGCGGCTGATGTGCACTACCTTGTCAATGAATTCTTGTTCTTCGCCGTTCAAGGCTCTTCTCCCCATCGGTCGGTTGCATACGACCGGCTAAAATTCCAGGCCGCCCTCGCGCGCGCCGGCGGAAACCGCCTTGACCCGGCCGTGGTACATGTACCCGTTGCGGTCAAAGACCACCTTTTCCACGCCCTTGGCCTTGGCCCGGTCGGCCAGAAGCTTGCCCACGTAATGGGCCACGTCCACCTTCTTGCCCAGTTCGGCGATCTTGCTCCGGACCTCGGGCTCCACGCTGGAGGCCGCGGCCACGGTGGCGCCCCTGTCGTCCACCACCACCTGGGCGTAGATGTGCCTGGCGCTCCTGAACACGGTGAGCCGGGGGCGGCTCTCGGTGCCGTACACCTTCTGGCGCACCCGGCGCTTCCTTCTTAGCCGGGATTCGTATTTCTTCGATAGTCTACCCATGGCTCTGCCTTACTTGGCTCCGGTCTTGCCCGCCTTGCGGATGATGCGCTCCTCGGCGTACTTGATGCCCTTGCCCTTGTAGGGCTCCGGCGGCCGAAGCGCGCGGATGGCGGCGGCGGTGCGCCCCAGAAGCTCCTTGTCGATCCCCGACAGGGTGATGTTGTTCTTCTTGTCCACCTCGGCGGAGACCCCCGCCGGAAGCTTGAACACCACCGGCTTGGAAAAGCCCAGGACCAGCGTCAGGGTGTCCCCCGCCGCCTCGGCCCGGTAGCCGATGCCGTTGATCTCCAGCACCCGGGAAAACCCCTGGGACACGCCGGTCACCATATTGGCCACCAGGGTGCGGGTAAGCCCCCACAGGGCCCAGGCGCTCTTGTGGTCGGAAACCGGCTTGACGCGGATTTCCTCCTTGTCCATCTCCAGCCGGACCTCCGGGGAGATGGGCCGGGACAAGACTCCCTTTTCCCCCTTGACCTTGAGCACCTGGCCGTCGAAATCCACCTGGGTCTTGGCCGGGATGGGGATGGGCTGTTTGCCTACCCGGGACATTGTATGGCTCCTTTGCTTGCTACAAAAATCAGCCTGCGGCTACAAAAGCTTGCAGACCAGTTCGCCGCCCAGGTTTTTCCTGCGGGCCTCCCGATCGGTCATCACGCCCTGGGAGGTGGAGAAAATCCCCGTCCCCTGGCCGTTGTACACGGGCTTGATGTCCTTGGCCTTCATGTAGACCCGGCGGGAGGGCTTGCTCACCCGGTCGATCTCCAAAATGACCGGGGACTGGTCCGGGCCGTACTTCAAATACACCCGCAGGATGCCCTGTTTGCCGTCCTTGATGACCTTGTAATTCTTGATGTAGCCCTCTTGCTTCATGACGCGGGCCACTTCCACCTTGACGTTGGAGGCCGGGATGTCCACCCGGGCGAAACGCATCTTCATCGCGTTGCGGATGCGGGTGAGCATGTCCGCCATGGGATCCGTCATTCCCATCAGAACCTCTCCTTTGTGTACCGGCCGCCTACCAGCTGGACTTGATCACCCCGGGAATCTGTCCCCGGGAGGCAAGGGTTCTAAAGCAGATCCGGCAGATGCCGAACTTGCGCATGAACCCTCTGGGGCGTCCGCACATGGGGCAGCGGTTGTACGCGCGGACCTTGAACTTCGGTTCGCGGCTCGCCTTGATGCGCAAGGATTTCTTTGCCAAAGTAAGCCTCCTTGTCCGCGGGTTGCCGCGGCAACGGCGAAAAAAAAACGTTACTTTCTGAAGGGCATCCCCAAAAGGGAGAGAAGCTTGAACCCTTCCTCGTCCGTGTTGGCCGTGGTCACGATGCTGATGTTCAGTCCCCGGATTTTGTCGATCTTGTCGTAGTCGATCTCCGGGAAGATGATCTGCTCGCGGATGCCCAAAGAGTAGTTTCCGTGGCCGTCGAAGGCCTTGGGGGGAACCCCACGGAAGTCACGCACCCGGGGCAGGGCCACGTTCACCAGCTTGTTGAAAAAATCGTACATGCGCTCCCGCCGAAGGGTGACCATGCAGCCGATGGGCATGCCTTCCCGCACTTTGAAGGCGGCGATGGACCGTTTGGCCCGGGTGATCACGGGTTTCTGGCCGGAGATGGCCATAAGCTCCTCGGTGGCCGAATCCAGGACCTTGATGTTCTGGATGGCCTCGCCCAGGCCCATGTTCAACACGATGTGGGACAGGGCCGGGATCTGCATGTCGTTCTTGTAACCGAACGACTCCTTGAGCTTGGGGGCCACTTGCTCGGTGTAATACGTCTTGAGGCCGGACATGGTTCCTCCGCCGGGTCTATTTATCCAGGATCTCCTGGCACTTGCCGCAGACCCTGACCTTCTTGCCGTCTTCGAGTTTCGTGTGCTTCACCCGGACGGGGCTTACGCACTTGCCGCACATGAACATCACATTGGAGACGTGGATGGGCGCCTCGCGCTCGATGATGCCCCCCTGGCGCACCTGGCCGCCGGGCTTCTGGTGCCGCTTGATCTTGTTCAAGTTTTCCACGATGACCTTTTCGCCGTTGTCGGTCACCCGGAGCACGTTGCCGATCTTGCCGCGCTCCCTGCCGGCGATCACCTTCACCCGGTCACCTTTTCTGATCCTGGTCGTCGCCATGTCGCACTCTTTTCGGCTATTACAGCACCTCGGGGGCCAGGGACACGATCTTCATGAACCTCCGGGCACGAAGCTCCCTGGCCACGGGCCCGAAAATGCGGGTTCCCACCGGCTCCCGGTACTGGTTGATGAGCACCGCGGAATTGTCGTCAAAACGGATGTAGGTGCCGTCGGGCCTGCGGATTTCCTTCTTGGTCCGCACCACCACCGCCTTCATCACGTCTCCCTTCTTCACCTTGGAATTGGGGAGGGCCTCCTTGACGGTGACCACGATGATGTCGCCCACCGACGCGTACCGCCTGCGGGAGCCGCCGAGCACCTTGATGCACAACACCACCTTGGCGCCCGAATTGTCCGCGACGGATAGCCTGCTTTCTGCCTGTATCATGACCTGTCCCCTTACACCGGGAGCGTCGTCTATAGCGCATCTGTCCGCCCGCCCGGGAATGCCCCGGAAGGGCCCCGGATTCTACTCGGCGCGCTCGACCACCTTGGAAACGCGCCACCTCTTGGTCTTGGACAAGGGGCGGGACTCGATCAAGGCGACCTTGTCCCC
>JAFDHW010000257.1 GCA_019308705.1 Deltaproteobacteria bacterium | reverse complement strand
CGGCTGTTGTACGAACCGGGGAACCTGCGAAAGTACGAGAGGCTTTTGGGGGAGTTCGCGGATTTCTGCCGGGAAAAGGAAATTCCCTTCTTCTTCGTTCTCACTCCCAACCAGTGCGAGGGGTGCTGGAAAAGGGAATTCGGCCTGGTGAAACCCCTCATGGAGAACCAGGGCATCGAGGTCCTGGACCTGCTCCCCCGGGTGTGCGAGGAACTGGGCGGCCTGCCGCCGGAGGAACTCCAGGCCAGCCCGGTGAACGGCCACCCGGGCGGGCTGCTTACGGACCTGTACGTGAAGGAGGTCCTGGCCCTTTTGCGCACCGACCCCGCCTACCAGTGGCTGTGGGCCGACCCCGGCTCCGCCTGATCAGCCGTTTGCCTTTTTCGGGGAGGGCTTTTCCTTCTGCGCCCCCAGGATCTCCGGCTGGATCTTCACCAGGAAGCGCGCCAGGAAGCCGGTGACAAACCCCTCGATGACCATGACGGGCAGGTTGGCGGCCAAAAGCCCGCCGGCGGCCTCCAAGAAGTTTTCGTCGGAGAGCACCAGGAAGGCCCCGGCCAGCACCGCGGCAAAGAGCACGGACAGAAACCCGCAGGCAAAGGCGGCGGCAAAGGAAACGGCCCCTTCCCCGCGGACCAGGGGCCGGAAGGCCAGCCCGCAGGCCACCGCGGGCACGGCCATGGTCAAGAGGTTCACCCCCAGGACCGTGATCCCGCCGTGGGAGAACAGCACCGCCTGGAGCACCAGGCCGGTGAGGATGGCGGGGAAGGCGGCCCAGCCCAGGATGAGGCCTACCAGGCCGTTCAGGACCAGGTGGACGCTGGCCGGTCCCACGGGCACGTGGACCAAAGACGCCACGAAAAACGCGGCGGACAAAAGCGCCGCCCGGGGCACGTCGTCCGCGTCCAGCTTGCGGATTCCCGCGGCCACGCCAACGGCGGCCGCGCCCATGCCCGCGGCCAGCACCGGGCCGGACAGCACTCCTTCGGAAATGTGCATGACGGTGTTTTCCCTGCCCGGCAAACCGGGCCGCCGGCGACAAGTGGATGGGAAAAGGGAATTCGGGCCGCGGGAAAAGGGGAGGCAGCCGCCGGCAAGGCCGTCCAGCGCGCGGTCCGGTTCCAGCTGAACGCCTTCGTGGCGGGGATGGCAGGCATCCTTGCCGAATCCGGCGCAAAAATCAAGAACCTGGTGTTTTCCGGCGCCCTTGGTCTCAGACTAACCCTTGACTAACATGATAAAGACCTATTACAATTACATAATGTTCTTATCTTTCGTTACATGCCGGATTTTCTGATAAACCGTTAAACTGGTGGTCGGGCCGAGCCCGGAAGGCAGGTGATGCATGGGGAAGAAAGCTGTTGCCCTTTTCAGCGCCTTGGCGATGATGGTGGTTTTCGGATTGGCGGATACGGCCTCCGCGAAAGTCTCCTCCCTCCGGTGGAAGTTCGGAACCCTGGCTCCCCAGGGGGTGGGATGGGCCAGACACATCGAGGGCCTCGTCCTCCCCGCGATCAAGGAAGCCACCGACGGATACCTGGCCGTCAAAACCTATTGGGGCGGGGTCATGGGCGACGAGGAGGATTACATCCGCAAGATGCACATCGGCCAGCTCCACGGCGCGGGCATGAGCGGGCAGGGGGCCGTGATGGTCTGCCCGGAAATGGCGGTGGTGGAACTTCCCTTCATGTTCCGCAACTTCGACGAGGTGGATTACATCAAGACCCGCATGTCCGAAACCTTTGACGGCATCATGCGGGAAAACGGCTACTTCATGGTGGCCTGGGTGGACCAGGACCTGGACCAGATCTACTCCATCAAAGCCCCTATCGCCGAGCCCAGGGACTTTGAGAACACCACCTTCATCACCTGGTACGGGCCCCTGGAAGAAACCTTGCTCCGGACCCTGGGGGCGAAGATCATCCCGGTGAACGTGCCGGAAGTGCCCTCCGCCATCCGCCAGGGCATGGCGGACGCCGCCATCGGCCCCGCCCTGTTCACCGTGGGCGCCCAGCTCTATACCGTATACAAGTACGTCACGCCCATCAACATCCGCTACTCGCCGTCCGTCATCGTGGTGACCAACGAAGCCTGGGCGAAACTCCCGGAAAAATACCACGGCAAGTTCTACGATTTGCGCGACGACCTCATGACCCGGTTCGCCCTGGCCGTGCGCAAGGATAACCAGGAAGCCTTGAACGCCATGTACAAGTACGGGATCAAGAAGGTGGAGCCCAGCCCCCAGCAGCTGGCCGCGCTCAAGAAACGCTGCCTGCCGCTGTGGGACAAGATGGCCGACACCCTCTATCCCCGGGAACTCTTGGACGAGATGCTCATCTACCTGGCCGAATACCGCGGCGAGAAGGCGCCCAAGCGCACCGGCCCCACCTTTGCCCAGGCCGCTCCCAAGGCGGCCCCTGTTCCAATCGCGCCCAAAACCGCGCCCAAAACCGGGACCAAGACCGCTTCCTCGCCCAAGAAGCCCTCCCCGCCCGAAGGCCTGGTGATCACGAGAAACATCATCCGGCAGGTGCAGATCGTGCTGGCCGACGAAGGCCTGTACAACATCGGCATCGACGGGCTGTTCGGGCCCAAGACCTTCTGGGGCATCAAGCGCTACCAGCGCAAACACGGCCTTTCGGTCACCGGCGCCATCGACCGGCGGCTGCTGGACGAGATGAGGATTCCCTACTAGACGCGTTTTCGGCCGCCGCCGGTTTTTGCCGCAATGTCAGGGCGTTGGTTTCCACCCCCGGGATGGTTCCACCCCGGGGAGGGACCGGGCCGTTGAAATGGGCCCGGGTGGTGGATATACTAGGCGTGTGACAATGGTCTTTTGTGCCCCATGAAGGGAGGCCTGCCATGAACCGCCTGTTATGGGCGCCCCTTTTGACCCTTCTTCTGGCCGGGTTGCTCCTGGCCGCGCCCTCCGCCTTTGGATTCGCCATCGGCCTGGACGCCGGGCAAGCCCCGGCCCGCTCCTTTGTCCGCCCGTGCGCGGTGGAGAAAAACGCCATCACCCAGGCCCAGGCATCCGCTTTCTACGACCTGGTCCGCGCCCTGGGCCTGGAGGAAGTCTCCGACAAAAGCCTGGAGGGCATGGTCTGCACCCCCAACGTCCTGCCCAGGAGCCTGTTTTTCAAAAACCCCTGCGAGTGCGCCGTGGAAGGGGACTCCGAGCCCACGGCGAACCAACTGGCCGCCTTTGTGGACGAAACCGGGGGCCCGGCTGGCGCGGGGGGCTCCCAGGGCCGCGACGTGCGCTTGGAGCTGGCGGACCCGGAACTCTACGAGTCCTTCGGTCCCCTGGCCGTGCCCCCCGGCACCCTGGAGATGACCCGGGCGCCCGAAGTCTTCCAGTCCGACGTGGCCCCCGGCCTTGTGCAGAAGGTGATGGCCATTCACCAGGAGTTCCTCGCGAACCAGGCCCTGCTCCCATAGGCTGCCTGGAAGGTCGAATCGCGGCGTTTAGCGGCGTTTTTCCGTCCCCGGCGTAGTACGCCTGCGGGTGAAAAGCACCGCCCGCGTGGCGCTTCGTCTCCTTCCGGCGGCCTGTTTGTATCCGGAAAATCCAGGCGGGGCCGATGCTTCCCAAAGCATCCTGAATCATCCGGCCGGCTCCCCGCTCCCGGAGCCGTCTGATTTGAAACCAGCCCCCGGCAAAAGCGCATGGCCTTTGGCGCGGCCCAGCTTTTGCGCTACAATAACTGCTTTGACTCCGACCCCGACCCGTCCTTCCGCTTGCGGAAGAATTTCCGCAGCATGTGCCTCACCGACGAGTTCCGGTACTTCACCGCGATCAACGCCTCGGCATGCGCGATTATTCCGATTCCGGACACGAGAACCCCACCGGGACGCAAGGGAAAAAGGTGGTTCTGGCCCTGGGGGAGGAGCAGGGCTTCGCCGTGGCCACCGCCTCATGGCTCGAAAGCTGGCGCCCTTCCTGGACGGACTCCCTGCCCCGCGGGACCCGGGCTGGCAGACCTCCGGTTCATCCGCACCCACCCCGTGAACACCGGCGGCAAGCGGAAGGCCCGCCGAATCCGGCGGCCTAGCCCGGATTATTCACGGGTTCGATTCGCGCGGGAGCAAGGAAGGAGGAGGGAAGCTGTACTTTTGTACCGCGACCGCCTCCTGACGCAGCTATCGCGTGAATCGGGCTCGCCGGAAGGGTGAAA
>JAFDHW010000256.1 GCA_019308705.1 Deltaproteobacteria bacterium | reverse complement strand
GTTTTCACCGTCACCCGGGAAAACCACGACGCCCTGTTGTTCGACCTAGACGGCGTGGTGACCCGGTCCGCGTCCGTGCACGCCCGGGCCTGGAAGCAAATGTTCGACCATTACCTGGAGAGCCGGCCCGAAACCTTCGAGGAATTCACCCGGGACGACTACCGGGACTACGTGGACGGCATGCCCCGTTACGACGGGGTGAAAAGCTTCTTGGCCTCCCGGGGTATCGAGCTTCCCTTCGGCGACCCGGACGACCCCCCGGACAAGGAGACCGTCTGCGGGCTGGGAAACCGGAAAAACCGGTACTTCCACCAGATTCTGGAAGAAGAAGGCGTGGACACCTACGAGCGGGCCGTGGAATTTTTGTACCGTCTCCGGCAGCGGGGGTTTGCCCGCGCCGTGGTGTCCTCCTCCAAGAATTGCCAGGCCATGCTTTCCGCCGCGGGCGTCGAGGGCCTCTTCGACGTGCGGGTGGACGGCGTGGTTTCGGCTGAGCTGGGGCTTTCCGGCAAGCCCGCGCCGGACAGTTTCCTGGAGGCGGCCAGGCGGCTTGGGGTGGAACCGGGCCGGGCCATCGTGCTGGAGGACGCCGTTGCCGGAGTGCAAGCCGGAAAGAAAGGCGGGTTCGCCGCGGTCATCGGCGTGGACCGCACCGGCTCCGAACAAACGCTTCGGCAGAACGGGGCCGATGCGGTGGTCCAGGACATGTCCCAGATCCGGGTGGAAACGGACAAGGCGGCGGGCTATGACCTTTCCCCGGCCTTGGATCGCATGAACGAGATCGGCCGCATGGTCCGGGGCCTTAGGCCCGTGGTGTTTTTGGATTACGACGGCACGCTCTCGCCCATCGTGGAGCGGCCCGAGGACGCGGTGATCTCCGAAGACATGCGCCAGGCGGTCAAACGGCTGTCGGAACAATGCTTCACCGCGGTCATCTCGGGCAGGGACCTGCCGGACGTGAAAAACCGGGTGGGCATCGAGGGCCTGTACTACGCGGGCAGCCACGGGTTCGATATATCCGGTCCCGGCGCCGAGGGCATGGCCCCGGAGATGGAGGGCTGCGTGCTGGACAGCCTGGATCGCGCGGAAGAGGAGATCAGGGCGAAAACCCGGGACATCGACGGCGCCCAGGTGGAGCGCAAGAAGTATTCCGTGGCCGTGCACTACCGCCGGGTGGACCCGGGCAGGGCGGGGGAGGTGGAGGCCGCCGTGGACAGCGTGCTGAACGGCCTTCCCGGCCTGCGAAAAGGCCGCGGCAAAAAGGTTTTCGAAATCCAGCCCGACGTGGAGTGGGACAAAGGCCGGGCCCTCATGTGGTTCCTGGACGTCCTGGAAATGGACTCCCCGGAGTTCCTGCCCATCTACCTGGGCGACGACGTCACGGATGACGACGCGTTCTGGGCGCTTCGGGACTGTGGAATCGGCATCCTGGTGAAGGGAGAGGGCGCGGACGAGCGCGCCTGGTCCGCCAGGTACGTCCTCGAAGACATCGGACAAGTAAAGGATTTTCTTGCTTGGCTTGCCCAAGCGTCCCGGAACCGGAAAAGGATGAAATGAACGCCTGGAAATTCGTGTACGAAGGGTTTGAGCCCGAAAAGGAAGGTCTGCGGGAAACCCTGTGCACCCTGGGCAACGGGTACTTCGCCACTCGCGGGGCCGCCCCGGAGTGCGAACCCGACGAGACCCATTACCCCGGCACCTACCTGGCCGGGGGCTACAACCGGCTGACCACCCGGATCGCGGGCAGGAAGATCGAGAACGAGGACCTGGTGAACCTGCCCAACTGGGTGGCCATGTCCTTCAAGCACCCCGGCGGCAAGTGGTTCAAGCCCATGGCGGTGGACATCCTCTCCTACCGCCAGGAACTGGACCTGAAAAAGGGCGTGTTGACCCGCACCGTGCGCTTCCAGGACAAGCAGGGCCGGGAAACCACCGCCAACCTGGAGCGGATCGTGCACATGCAAAAGCCCCACCTGGCCGCCCAGAGGCTCACCGTGACCCCGGAGAATTGGTCCGGCCCCCTGGAATTCTGCACGGCCCTGGACGGCAGGGTGATCAACGCGGGCGTGGACCGGTACAAAGCCCTTTCCAGCAAGCACCTCACCCCCCTGGACTCGGGACAGACGGACGAGAACACCATGTACCTGGACGTGGTGACCGTCCAGTCGCGGATCAAGGTGTCCATGGCCGCCCGAACCCGCATCTTCCAGGACCAAAGCGAGCGCGAAATCCTTCCTGATGCCCGCTTGGAACCGGATTACGTTTCCCAGGATTACCAGGTGGACCTTGCCGAGGGCAGGCCCGTGACCATGGAAAAGGTGGTTTCCCTGTACACCTCCCGGGACAAGGGCATCTCCGAATCCGGACTCCAGGCCAGGGAAGAGGTTTCCCGGGCCCCGAATTTCGACGAACTGCTCCAAAGCCACGTCCTGGCCTGGGACCATTTGTGGCGGCGGTTCGAAATCCAGTACGAGTCCAAGAAGGCCGACCATGGGGGACGCACGGCGCTCATCCTGCATTTGTACGTGTTTCACCTGTTGCAGACCACGTCCCTGCATACCCGGGACATGGATGTGGGCGTGCCCGCCCGGGGCTGGCACGGCGAGGCCTACAGGGGCCATATCTTCTGGGACGAGCTGTACATCATTCCCATGCTGAACTTCCGGCTGCCGGAGATCACCCGCGGGCTTTTGCTCTATCGCTACCGCCGGCTGGAGCGGGCCAGGGAAAACGCCCGCAAGGAAGGCTACGCAGGGGCCATGTTTCCCTGGCAGAGCGGGTCCTCGGGCAGGGAGGAAAGCCAGGAACTGCACTTAAATCCCCGAAGCGGACGCTGGATGCCGGATTATTCCCGCCACCAGCACCACGTGAACTCCGCCATCGCCTACAACGTGTGGCAGTATTACCAGACCGCCTGGGACGGGGAGTTCATGGCCTTCTACGGCGCGGAGATGATCCTGGAGATCGCACGCTTCTGGGCCAGCATCGCGACATACAACGAAGAGCGAAAACGCTACGAGATCCGGGGCGTCATCGGGCCGGACGAGTATCACGACGCCTACCCGGACAGCGACCGGCCGGGCCTGAACAACAACGCCTACACCAACGTCACGGCCGTGTGGTGCCTCCTCCGCGCCCTGGACCTGTTCCAGGTGCTTTCCGAATCGGACATCGCCGAGGTGGTGGAAAAGATCGGCCTTGAACGCAAGGAGATGGAGCTGTGGGAGGACATCACCCGGAAGATGTTCGTTCCCTTCCACGGCGACGGCATCATCAGCCAGTTCGAGGGTTACGAGAACCTGGAGGAGTTCGACTGGGAGGGCTACAGGAAAAAGTACAACGATATCCAGCGCCTGGACCGCATCCTGGAGGCCGAGGGGGATTCCCCCAACCACTACAAGGCTTCCAAGCAGGCGGACGTGCTCATGCTGTTCTATCTGTTCTCCTCGGACGAGTTGCGGGGCATCTTCAAGCGCCTGGGCTATTCCTTCGAGTACGAAACCATCCCCAAGAACATCGAATACTACATGAGCCGCACCTCCCACGGTTCCACCCTTTCCCGGGTGGTGCACTCCTGGATCCTGGCCCGTGGGGACCGGAAAAAATCCTGGGAGCTTTTCACCGAGGCCCTGGAAAGCGACGTGGCGGACATCCAGGGAGGCACCACGCCCGAGGGCATCCACCTGGGCGCCATGGCCGGGTGCGCGGACATCCTCCAGCGAGCATACACCGGCTTAGAGGCCCGGGAAAACATCCTGTACATCAACCCGGTCCTGCCCGAGGGCCTGGTCAGGTTCCACATGCACATCCGCTACCGGGGCCACTCCCTGGGCCTGGATCTTCTCCCGGACAAGGTGGTGTTGAGCACGCTGTCGTGCATGGCCGGGCCCGTGGAGATCGGGTTTGGGGGGGAGATCTTCTTGCTGGAACAGGGCCAGACCAAGGAACTGCCCCTGGGTTGACCGGAGCAAGAACGGGACCTCGGCGTGTTGAAAGGAAAAACCCTTTGGCGCGAATCATTCAAGATGGACAGATGTAGATACCCTGTGATAGGGGTTCGTAAAAATTTATTCACCCCCTGCCCCTGGGAAGGGGGCGCGCCTGGAATTTCCGGAAAAATCCGTTTGCACCAAAAACACTTGTAGAATAAGGGATTGTGCTGTAATCTAAAAGATTGGT
>JAFDHW010000255.1 GCA_019308705.1 Deltaproteobacteria bacterium | reverse complement strand
CGGCCATGAGCCGGGGCCGCTACAAGCCGGGAGAGGGCGTCACCGGCCGGGTCATCGAAACGGGCGAACCCATCCTGGTGCCCAAGATCAGCGAGGAGCCGACGTTTTTGCACCGCGCCCAGGATGGCAAGCGGCGAAAGGAAGGCTCCTTTTTGTGCGTACCCATCTCCCGTGGCGGCCAGGCGGTGGGAGCCCTTTCCGCCACCCGGCCGTGGGAGGAGGGGTTCGACCTTTCCCACGCCCAGAAGGTGCTAACCGTGGTGGCGGCCATGGTGGCCCAGAAGGTGGCCCACCTGGAGACCCTGAAATGGGAAAAGGAGGCCCACCTGGCGGAGAACAAGCGCCTGCGCGAGGAGCTGGCGGGCAAGTACTCCATTTCCAACCTGGTGGGAACCTCCAACAAGATGCGCGACGTGTTCCAGATGATCTCCCAGGTGTGCACGTCCAACGCCACGGTGCTCATCCGGGGGGAGTCCGGCACGGGCAAGGAGCTTTGCGCCTCCGCCATCCACTACAACAGCCCGCGCGCCAAGGGGCCCTTTGTGAAGGTGAACTGCGCCGCGCTCCCTGTGAACCTTCTGGAAAGCGAACTCTTCGGCCACGAAAAAGGGGCCTTCACCGGCGCGGTGAAACAAAAGCCGGGCAAGTTCGAGCTGGCGGACAAGGGCACCATCTTCCTGGACGAGATCGGGTCCGTGACCCCGGACGTGCAGGCGCACCTGTTGCGGGTGATCCAGGAAAAGGAGCTGGAGCGGGTGGGGGGGGTGGCCACCATCCCCGTAGACGTGCGCCTCATCGCCGCCACCAACCAGGACCTGGAAAAAGCCGTGGAGGAGGGCCGCTTTCGCGAGGACCTGTACTACCGGCTCAACGTGTTTCCCATCTACATGCCGCCCCTGCGCCGGCGCAAGACGGACATCCTGCTTTTGGCGGATCATTTCCTGGAAAAGTACTCCCGGGAAAGCGGCAAGGACATCCGCCGGTTCTCCACCCCGGCCATCGACATGCTCATGCAGTACCACTGGCCGGGAAACGTGCGGGAGTTGGAAAACTGCATCGAGCGGGCGGTGCTTCTCTGCGACGGCGGGGTGATCCAGGCCTTTCACCTGCCCCCCACGCTGCAGACCGGCGAGGAGTCCGGCACCGTGCCCAACCGTAGCCTGGAGGCCGCGGTGGCGGCCCTGGAAAAGGAAATGATCATCGACGCGTTGAAATCCACACGGGGCAACATGGGCAAGGCGGCACAGCTTTTGTCCTCCACCTCGCGCATCATCGGGTACAAGGCCAAGAAGTACGGCATCGACTACAGGGACTACCGGTAACCCCCGAAGCAGGCATTCGTGAACCCGCGCACCGCAAAAGCACTCAAACGCGCCGCCTTGGTGCTCTTCGCCCTGGTTTTGGCCCTGGCCGGGGCCGAGGCCTTCCTGCGCACCGTCCACCCCATGTACGGCACCCTGCTCACCGCCGACGACTACCGGCTTTCCGACAATCCCGAGATCGGCTACGAGCCCCTGCCCAACGCAGGGGACCACAATTCCGACGGCCTGCGGGACAAGGAATATTCCAAGGAAAAGCCCCCCGGCGTGTTCCGGGTGGTGGTCATCGGCGATTCCTTGGCTTACGGCCTGGGGGTTTCCCGGGACCAGACGTGGTCCTCGGTCCTGGAACGCCTGCTGAACGAAAAGTTCCCGGGCCAGTTCGAGATCATCAACCTGGCGGTTCCCGGCTACGACATCGTGCAGGTCGTGGAATGGTTCAAGAAAAAGGGCCTGGCCTACCACCCGGACCTGGTGGTCTACCACTACTGGTTGAACGACGTCGTGCAGGATTGCAGCCCCACGGAAAAAGCCCTCTGGGAGCGCGGGCAGGTCCATGGGCTCGTTAAAAACCGCTTGCTGCGGCGGCTGGCGGAAACGGCTTTCCGCCTGCAGGTCGTCCGCAGGTCCTGGTTTTTCTTCAAGAACATGGAAAAAGGCAGGGAAAAAGAGCGCCTTTGCGGGTTGCCGCAAGAAAAGATCGAGGATTTGATGGGCAGGGAGGCCTATTTACTGTGGCGGAATTTCGCGAACATGATCCAGGAGGACAACCTCTCCCGGTTTGCCTTCTACAAGGATTACGCGAACCTGGCAAACTTCGTCCGCTTGAACCGGGAATTCAAGGAACTGGCCGCGGCCTGCAAAAAGGCGGACGCGCCCTGCTGGCTTTTGCTGACCCCCCTGTTCAGGGACAAAAATCCCTACCCCTGGCATCCCCTTCACGCCTTTATCCACGACATGGGGGCGCTTTACGGAATGCAATATTTGGACCTGTCCTTCCTGGCCCAAATGCCCGCCCGTGCGGCAAGCTTAGACCACCAACACCCTTCGGCGCTGGGCCACCGACTCATCGCCGCGGCCATCCTGGACGCCGTCACGAACAGGCAGTAGCGCCGCCTTCCCTCACCGCATTTCCCCGCAAACGGCGCACCGGGGTCTTGGGGACACGGGCGCGGCTGGGGCGGCGGTTTCGGACAAAGGCGTTATTCCCCGAGAGCGCCCGCGATGTCGAAGATCTCCTGGGAGAGCCCGTTGTCCGCCTGGATGTGGATTTCCTTGCCCACGCGCTTTTCCAGCCACAGGAGGTTGGTGTTCTCCTCCTCCAGCAGGTACCGGGCCATGTCCGGGTGCACGCGGACGGCCAGCCTGCCCGACTCCACGCCCTGGGCCCGGCGCAGGATCTCCCGGTAGATGTTGTGGGCCATGCTCTTCTTGGAAAGCACCCTGCCCTCCCCCTCGCAGCAGGGGCAGGTTTCCGTGAGCAGGCGCATGATGTTTTCCCGGGTGCGCTTCCGGGTCATCTCGATCAAGCCCATCTCGCTCATGGGCTGGACGTTGGTGGTGGACCGGTCGCGCGTCAAGGCGTTTATCAGCGCCTGGTAAACCTTGTCCCGGTCCTCCTCCTTTTCCATGTCGATGAAATCGATGACGATGATGCCGCCCAAGTCCCGCAGCCGAAGCTGGTAGGCGATCTCGCGCACCGCCTCCAGGTTGGTCTTTAGGATGGTCTCTGAAAGGTCGCCCTTGCCCACGTAGCGGCCCGTGTTCACGTCCACGGAAACCAGGGCCTCGGTGTCCTCGATGACGATGTAGCCGCCGGATTTTAACCACACCTTCTTCTTGGCCAGACGGGAAATCTCCACCTCCAGATGGTAGGCGTCGAAAATGGGCTTCGGGTCGTCGTAGAACTCCACCGCGTCCACCAAGTGCGGCATGTAGGCTTCCACGAATTCGCGGATTTCGCGGTAGCCGGAAAGTGAGTCGATGACCAGGCGGTCCACCTCGTGGGTGAACAAGTCGCGGCAGGCGCGCAGGGTGGCGGAAAGCTCCATGTGCAAGAGGCCGGGAGCCCCGCTCCGGCGGAAACGCTCCAGCACGCGCTTCCACAGCCGGTTTAGAAAATCCACCTCCTGCGCCAGCTTGTCCGCCCCCACGCCCTCGGCCGCGGTGCGCACGATGTAGCCGTAGGGTTCCTTGATGGCGGCGGTGAGAGCTTCTTTGAGGCGGGCGCGCTCGGCCGCGTCCTCGATGCGGCGCGACAAGCCCACGTGGGTGGTGGTAGGCATGAGCACCAAAAGCCTGCCCGGGATGGTGACCCGGGAGGTGACCCGTGCGCCCTTGGTGCCCATGGGGCTCTTGGCCACCTGCACCAGGATCTCCTGGCCCTCGCGCAACAGGTCCTCGATGGGGGCCTTCTTCCGCGCAGGGGGACGGGTGCGGCCTTCCTCCTCCACCCATTCCCCCTCCTCCTCGCCGGCCTCCTCCTCCAGCTGGCCGAACACCGCGGAATCGGGGTCCGGCGGGAACCCGGCCACCACGTCGTCCACATAGATGAACGCCGCCTGACGAAGGCCGATGTCCACGAAGGCGGCCTGCATGCCCGGCAACACCCTCAGCACCCGCGCCTTGTAGATGTTGCCAACCAGGTCGGCCTCCCCTTCGCGTTCCACGTAGAGCTCCGTCAGAACGCCGTCCTCCAAGAGGGCCACCCGGGTCTCGAACCCCGAGTCGTTGATGATGAGTTCCTTGTACATGCCAACCCTTTCGCCCGAAAGACCGGGGATAAACGTGTATGCCGTATTTTTATGTCGCGTTCAGGCAATTATCGCCAACCCGGATTATTCACGAAGCCTGATTTCCGTGCTGGCAAGGCTAGAGGAGTGAAGG
>JAFDHW010000254.1 GCA_019308705.1 Deltaproteobacteria bacterium | reverse complement strand
CAAGGCGGCCTCATGGGGTCAAGGACATTCACATTCTGCTTGTTATAGGCAGGGGCGATTGTTATTTTTGCCCGAAACCGAGGAGGGTTTTCCCCATGAACCGGAAGCCCGGGCGGTTGAACAAATTCCTGGAGTACGTGCTGGGAAGGCGGCCCGACGAATTCGGCCTGGTGCCGGACGAAGACGGCTGGGTGCGGGTAAAGGACCTTCTGGCCGCGCTCTCCGAGGAGCAGGGCTACAAGTACGTGCGGCGCTCGCACATCAACGAGGTGATCCTCTCCGTGCCGGACGCGGGGCTGGAGATGGACGACAACCGCGTGCGGGCCCGGGTGCGCCAGCCGGCGTCCGACGGGCGCGAACCCCCCACCCTCCTGTACGTCTGCGTGCGGAAAAAGGCCTACCCCCGGGTGCTGGAACACGGCCTTGCCGCCGCGCCGGAGCGGCCCCTGGTGCTGGCCGTCACCCCGGAGATGGCCCTTCGCATGGGCAAGCGCCGCGACCCGGACCCGGTGCTGCTCACCGTGAACACCGCTCAAGCGGGCGACCACGGCGTGGTGTTCACCCCCCGGGGGGAACTGCTGTTCACCGCAGACTCCCTTCCCCCGGGAACCTTTTCCGGCCCCGCGCCCCCCAAGGCCCCGGAGCCTTCCAAGAAGAAGCCCGAAAAAAAGCCGTCCCGACCCGAAAAGCGGGAATGGGGCAGCGTGTTCCCCGACGCCTCGGCGCTTTACGGCCCGGACCCCATGGAAAAAAAGGGCCGCAAGAAAAAATCCTGGAAGGAACAGACCCGCAGGGACCGGCGCAGGCGCATGCGGGACGAAGACTAACCCGGGCTGCTCAGTGGGCGGCGACCCCTTCCACGGTAGCCGGGCGGCCGCCCCGGGTGGAGGGGAAGGTGAAGGGAGCGGGGTCGGATTGGAGGGTTTGCAGGACCCTCCGGGAAGCCGGGTCCGTGGCCCTGGCCAGGCCCCAGGCCGCAAACCCCCGCACCGTGGGGTCCGGCGATTCCGCGGCCAGCGCCAGGGCCGCATGCGCCCCGGCGGCTCGGGCCCTGCCCGGCCGGGAGCGGGCGAACCGGGCCGCGGCCCACACGGCCTGGCGGAACAGGTCCGGGTGCTCTAACTGGTTCTTGCCCGGGGAGATGTAGGAAACCAGGATATTGGCGAAGTGCCCGGCCAGGTCCGCGTTGGCGGCCAAAATCTCCGCCATGGCCTCGGGCACGCCCCACCCTATGCCGCCGGACTCGTCGTTCAGGTGCCAAATGAGCCTGCGGAAGAAGTCCTTGGCGGATTCCATGTCCTCGGCGGCCAGCCGGTCCACGGCCTGTCCCAGGTGCGCGGCGGCCCGCAGCCGTATGGTGGAGTCCGGGTTGCACAAGTGGGGCACCAGGGCGTTTGCCGCGTCCTTGGGCCTCCAGGACGAAAGTTCCCTGCCCGCCTCGTCAAAATCCGGCGATTCCAGCAGCTTGCCCGCCCTGGCCTTGTTATCCCTGGCTCCCACGTTTCCCCGTTCGGTTCGCCATCCCGGCTTGGATCAACATCCCCAGGAAAATCAAACTCCCCCGGGCAGCATGGTGAGGCCCTGGGTTTCGGGGAGGCCGGACATGAGGTTCATGTTCTGCACGGCCTGGCCTGCGGCGCCCTTGACCAGGTTGTCGATGGCCGAGAACAGGATGAGCCGGCCCGCGGGCTTGTCCACGGCCAGGGAGATGTCGCAGAAGTTGGAGTTTCTCACGTCGCTGGTCCGCGGCAGGAAGCCTTTTGGCAAAACCCGCACATAGGGCTTGTCCTGGTAGAAATCCGCCAGAATTTGCCGGGCCTCCTCGTCGGCAAGGGGCTTTTGCATCTTCGCGTAGATGGTGGACAGCATGCCCCGGTTCATGGGCGCCAGGTGGGGCACGAAGGTGATGGACACGGGCTTTTTCGCCACCGTGGAGAGCACCTCCTCCATTTCCGGCTGGTGCCGGTGGCTGGCGGGCTTGTAGGCCCGGAAGGCGTCGGACACCTCGCAGAACAGGGTTCCCAAAGAAAGTCCCCGGCCCGCGCCGGACACCCCGGACTTGGAGTCGATGATCACCGAATCGAGGCCCAGCAGATCCCGGGCGAGGAACGGGGCCAGGGGCAGGATGACGCTGGTGGGGTAGCACCCGGGGTTGCCCACCAGGTCCGCGGCGGCGATCTTGTCCCCGAACAGCTCGGGCAGGCCATACACGGCCCGGGAGAGCAGGTGCTTTGCCGAATGGGGCTGGTACGCGGACTCGTAGGCCCCGGCGCTCTGGAACCGGAAATCTGCGGAAAGGTCCACCACCTTGGCCCCGGCTTCCAGCAGGGCCGGAACAACCTCCATGGGCAGCTTGTGGGGCAGCGCGGTGAACACCACGTCCGCGGCCGCGGCCGCCTTTTCGGGATCAACGGCCTCGCACACCATGTCGCATATCCCGGCAAAGGCGGGGTAGACCCGGGAAAAGGGCGCTCCCGCGTGCTGCCGGCTGGTGAGCAGCGCAAGCTCCACCCCCGGGTGGCCGCAAAGGATCCGCACCAGCTCCGCGCCCGCATACCCCGTGGCCCCCATCACGGCGGCCCGGATCTTCTTTTCTTCTGGCATGTCTTCCTCCCAAACAAAACGGGGGAAAAGGCGAATCCGCCCTTTCCCCCGGGAATGCCGACAATGTGGCGGCTTAGCGCTTGGAGAACTGGAACCTGGCGCGCGCTCCGCGCTGTCCGTACTTTTTGCGTTCCTTGGCCCGGGGGTCGCGGGTCACGTACCCGGCCTTCTTCAGGGGCGCCCGCAGCTCGGGCTGAAAGGCGATGAGCGCCTTGGTGATGCCGTGGCGCATGGCCCCGGCCTGGCCGGAGAGCCCGCCGCCGCGCACGTTCACCCGCACGTCCACCTGGTCGCGCATCTTGACCAGTTCCAGGGCCTGGAGGGCGCGCTTCTTGGCGCTCTCCACGGTGAAATACTCGTCGAACGGCTTGCCGTTCACGATGATCCGGCCGGTGCCCGGGGAAATCCAGGTCCTGGCGATGGAGGTCTTGCGCCTCCCCGTGGCGTAGTGTCTGTTCTCGTCCATCTTGTTTTCCTATAACGCGTAAGTTATTTCGGGCCTATCCCTGATCGAGCTTCCACTCCACGGGGGTCTGGGCCTCGTGGGGATGCCCGGGCCCGGCGTACACCTTAAGCTTCTTGTTGAGCTTTCTGCCCAGGCGGTTTTTGGGCAACATGCCCCGCACGGCTTTTCGCACCAGGTCCTCGGGCTTCTTGGCCAGAAGCTCGCGGGCGGTGACGGTCTTTAAGCCGCCCATGTAGCCGCTGTGGCGGTAATAGTTCTTCTGGTCCAGCTTTTTGCCGGTGAGGCGGACCTTGTCCGCGTTGACCACCACCACCCAGTCGCCGGTGTCGACGTGGGGGGAGTAAAGGGGATTCATCTTACCCCGCAGGCGGGCGGCCACCGCAGAGGCCAGGCGGCCGAGGACCATGCCTTCGGCGTCCACCACGTACCACGTTTGCTGGTTGTCCGCCGGCCGGGGCGAGTAGGTATATTTCTTCACGGTCGACTCCTCCTGAAAGAATCCATAGCAAATAGGGGATGTATCCCTTGATGTCAAGGAATTTTGGAAAAGCGGGTGTTGGTTTTTTCCCGCTCGCTTTTGCAAAAAGGCGCGGATTCTGGTAGCTAACGCAAATTCGGGCAAAAACCTCCGGCCCCGGAAAAAATCCGGCCCGCTCCTTGCCGAAAGAGGGTTTTGTGCCTCATTGCGGAAAATTTTTCAAGGGCCGGCGAGGGAAAACTTCCTGCAGCCCCCAAAAAGGCTGGGCTCCGGAGCATCCCCAGAAACAGGAAAACATCCATGGAACGTCAGTACGTTGTCAACGAATTCAAGAAGAGTGAGGCTTGGCGCGTATTCAGGATCATCGGCGAACTGGTGGAAGGGGTGGAGGCCCTTTCCGAGGTGGGCCCTGCAGTGAGCTTTTTCGGGTCGGCCCGCATGTACCCCACGGACCCTTACTACCAAGTGGCGGAGGAGACGGCCTCCCTGTGCGTGAAAGCGGGGTTCGCGGTGATCACCGGCGGCGGCGGGGGTATCATGGAGGCGGCCAACAAGGGCGCGTCCAAGGCGGGGGGCACCTCGGTGGGACTGAACATCGAGTTGCCCTTCGAACAGAAGCCCAATGATTACGCCAACATGAAGCTGCAGTTCCGATAC
>JAFDHW010000253.1 GCA_019308705.1 Deltaproteobacteria bacterium | reverse complement strand
CATTCCTCAAATAAACAGCGTGCATTTTTCAAGGACCCTTCCATTGGCACTTAACCTGTTTAAATCCATATAAATATTTTATTCGGTGAAATTTTTCATGAATAATTCGGGCTATGTGCGGTTCAGCCGCCAGTCGTAGCCCTCAAACCGCACTTTCAGGGTGTCCGCGTGGTCCAGGATGAACTCCCGGTCCTTGTCCCCATACAGGTATTTGGCCAGGGCGCGGAGCCTTTCCGGGCGGCTGTCGCCGAAGTCCCGGCCGTACCAGAAAAAGATCCTGGAAAGCCGTACCGTCCGGGATTCCCGGTCCAGGACCAGGCCGCCGGAATTCAGGAAGGTCCGGGCCGCGATGTCCAGTTCCTGGTCCAGGTTTTCCGGGGTATACACGTCGATGGGCGGGCAGGACGAGGACGCGCACACCAGGCCGAAGTGGATGCGGGGGTCCACCCTGTCCAGGGAATGTTCAAGCCTTGGGTCGCCCCGGGAAAGCACCCGGAAAAGGGAATGGGGCGGCCGGCGGTTGGCGCGCAGGATGCCGTGCTCCATGTGGTCCGGGGTGTAGGTCCGTCCGCCCACGTCGTAGCAGATGCGGGAGAAGAAGCCCCGCGTTTCGCGCACGGAATCGCGGATGGCAAGCTCGATGACTCCGTGGATGACCATCACGTTGTAGAGGTTCATCCAGAAGGCCGTCTTCTGCTCCCGGGTCTTGAGCAGACCGGGGTCGAAGCGCTTGAGATTCTTGGCCGCGTCCGCGAACCGGACGTACAGGTCCGACCCGGCCATGTCCTCGTAGGCCACCCGGCCGGTCAGGGTGTCGAAGTACCCGCCCCGCATCCTGTTCATGAGTTCCTTTAAGAAGGGGGCCACGGACGTTGGGGAAAGCCTTTGTTCCGGCTCGCCGGCGTTCAGCAGGACGGGGGAGGCCACGACTTTCTTGCGCACGAACTCCCGGAGCTTTTCCCTGGGCCCGGGCTTTGGCTGCCGGACTTGGCGCAGCCTTTTTTTGGCCGCCTGCAGGTGCATGACCGCGTTCACGTACCCGATGTGGGTGAAGGCCTGGGGGAAGTTGCCCACCTGCTCGGCCATGGCCGGGTCGTACTCCTCGGAGAACAGGCCCAGGGGGCTTTTCGCCGCCTCCAGGTTCCGCAGCGCCTGCTCCGCCTCCTCCAGCCGCCCCAGGCCCACCAGGCAGTCCACGTACCAGAACGAACACAGCAGAAACGCGCCTTCGCCGCCTTCGAGACCGTCGTCCGCAAGGTAGCGGTACAGGTAGCCGTCCCTGGACAAGTCCTCCCACACCCTGTCCACCGTGGAGGCGGCCCGCGGGTCGTCAAAGGGCAAAAACCCGGTCAGGGGGATCAGAAGCGCCGAGGCGTCCAGGTCCGTTGTGCCATAGTGCCGCACGAAACAGCCGCGCTTGGGATCGAACCCTTTGTCCAAAACCTCCTTTTTGATGGCGGCCCTGGTCTTTCTCCACCGGCCCGTGTCCGCAGGGAACCCGTAGCGGTCCGCGATGGTGAGGCCGCGGTCCAGGGCGGTCCAGCAGAGCACCTTGGAATGGACAAAATGCCGGGGGCGGCCGCGGACCTCCCAGATGCCCGCGTCCGGCTCACGCCAGTGGGCGCACACGAAGTCGCACACGTCCCGCAGCACGGGCCACTGGTCCGGCCGGATGCGGCCCGCGTAGGAGGAGAGGGCCATTGCGGCTTCCATGAGTTCGCCGAAGATGTCCATCTGCCGCTGGCCCGCGGCCGCGTTGCCCACGCGCACGGGCGAGGAGCCCTTGTAGCCCTCCAGGTGCGGGAGTTCCTCTTCGGCAAGGTCCTTTTCCCCCCGCAGACCGTAGACGATCTGCATACCCGCCGCCCCGGCCTCGGCAAGGACCTTCTGGAGCCAGTGCAGGTAGCCCTCGGTTTCGGACAGGTGGCCCAGGTTGAACAGGGCGGACAGGGTGTACGACGTGTCCCGGATCCAGGTGTAGCGGTAATCCCAGTTGCGGGGCCCGTCCACCTTTTCCGGCAGGGAGGTAGTGGCCGCCGCGGCCATGGCCCCGGAGGGAGCGTAATACAAAAGCTTCAGCACCAGGGCCGAACGAGTGAGCATGTCCTCGTAGGGGCCGAAGTCAAAGGTCCGGCCGGTTTCCGAGCGCGAAAGCCAGTTCTCCCAGAAGGCCATGGTCTGCTCGAGGGCCTGGTAGGCGTCTTTCGCGTCCGGAGGTCCGGGAGAATCCTTGGAAAGGGAATGGCACGAGGCGGCGAAAACCAAGGACTGCCCCCGGGACAGGCTTTGGGAGGCCACGGCCCGGTCCCCATGGATTTCCATATCCATGTCCGCGGAAAGCCAGATTTCCTGGCCCCCGCCACGGGCCAGGACGCCGCCTTCGACCTTGGTGAGCCTGGTTTGCGCCCGGGCGTAGTCGAACCGGGGGAAAAACTCCGCGAGAACGTCCATGCGGCCCTGTTCCACGGAAAGGATGCGAAAGAGGATGTTGGGCCCTCGGCCCTGGTCCCCGCCGTTTTCCGGCACGTGCATGAAATCCGTGAGCACGGCGGTTCCCGTGCGGGTGCGGAACCGGGTCCTAAGGACGTTTGTGCGGGGAAGGTAGGATGCCGCAGCGTCGTACGCCCCGGCCGGGCGGATAAAAAAGTGGCCGCCTTTCTGAAGGTCCAACAGGGCGGCGAACACCGAAGGGGAGTCCATGTACGGGGTGCAGAACCAGTCCACGGACCCGTCCGGCCCCACCAGGGCCACGGTGCGCAGGTTGCCTATGACGCCGTAATCGCTGATCTTCTTGTACATGGCCGCAGACCCGCCCGCACGCCGTCTTCCCCAAATTATCATCATAAGCCCAGGCGGGGGCGGGCGCAATGCAAGGGGACCTTGTCCTCCGGGGGAAAAGGATTACTGTGTGGAAAACGCGCACCATTTACCCGGAAAGACCTGTTATGGGAAACTTCTGGCTGTGTTTCGTGCCCCTGTTCGTGGCCGTGGATCCGTTGGGGATCCTGCCCATCTTCATCGGGTTCACCGCGGACATGGAAAAGGCCGAAGTGCGGCGGGTGATCTTCTACACCATGGTCACGGCCACGGCGGTGGCCCTGGTGTTTTTGTACGCGGGCACGGCCGTGCTCCGGGTTTTGGGAATCACGGTGGCGGATTTCATGGTGGCGGGCGGGGTGGTGCTCCTGGTCCTGTCGGTGAGCGATCTGGCCTCGCCCCACAAGGAGCGGCGGTTCGTGGACCCCCAGAGCCTGGGCGCGGTGCCCCTTGGCGTGCCCCTTGTCACCGGCCCGGCTGTGTTGACCACCTCCATCCTGCTTCTCAGGGAATACGGGTGGGTGCTCACCACCAGCGCCCTGGTGGCCAACATGGCCCTGGCCGCGGCGGTGTTCGCCCTGGCCCGGCCCATCATCCGGCTCATCGGACGTACCGGCGCCCGGATCATCTCCAAGATCGCCGCGCTCCTTTTGGCCGCCATCGCGGTCATGCTCATCCGGCGCGGCATCGTCCAGTGGGGGCTTTGAGCCGGAAATTTTCGGCGTGATCAGTCCCGGCGGGCCAGGGTTTCCTTGTATCGTTCCCGGATTTTCTCCATGCGGCGGCCGTTCACCCCGAAGTCGTACCACCCGCTCCGGGCCGCGGACCGGAAGTGCACCACGCCCGCGTCCGCATCCGCGAAAAACTCCACGTCATCGGTAAACCGGAACAATGGGGACGCAAACGTGGCGTGGAGGTAGGTTTCCGCGCGGGTGACCACGGCGGAGCGATCCATGGACTCCACCACCGCCGCCAGTTTGGCGATGGAATCCTCCGGCCCGTCCGGGGCCATGGGCAGGGGCGGGGCGTCTTTGTCCGCGGAGGACACGCAGTTGGGCGAGGAGGGGCAGGGGGCCAGGCGGCCGTTTTGCACGCCGGGGGCCTTTTTGGCGCCGCAGCCGAAGAGGACCATGGTGGCGGCCAGGACGAGCAGGGGTTCGGTGCGCATGCTGGTTTCTCCTTGTCCTGCGCTGTGCGGGGCACTTTGTTCTTACCTTTTGGGGGAAGGCCCGGTCAAAGGAAATCCGGCAGGGCAAACGCTTAGCCCGAATTATTCATGAGCGATTTTGCCCGAGATCGAATTTTTCTTTAGTTTCAATCCGTTGGAGCTGTTTTTTGGGTCTTGCGCCAAAGACGGTCTGATTATTGGAGGAATTCTGCCATTCGGGCAAAATTGT
>JAFDHW010000252.1 GCA_019308705.1 Deltaproteobacteria bacterium | reverse complement strand
CTTTTCCACCCGGAGCTCTCCCCGGCACACACCCTCTCCCTGTGCGCGGTTGTTTCCGCGGCCGGGGCGGCCGCGGAACTCTTCAGCCAAAGGCTGGACGACAACTTCACCATCCCGGTCATCGCCGGGGGCGTCGCGGCCTTCTGGTTTTAAATCCCCTTATTTTCTGCGCAGGTAGAAGTACCCCGCGTCGCTCTCCCCCCGCGCGTCGGCCGCCTCGGCCTCCTGTTTCATGAGCGCCAGTTCCTCGGGCGAAAACATCTCCTCGATGGGCCTTGCCTTGCAGTCCGGGATGTTCTTTTCGTACATCCGCGAGATGACCACGCCCCGCCAGGAGGGAACCCGGCTGGACGCGTAGATGGTGAGCCCGTGACGGTCCGCCAGGATGCCGAGAGCCTTCTGGGTCTGGATGTGCAGATGCCCCGGCGCATCCATGCCGCGCCAGTTTCCGCGGTAGGTGTAAAACGCGTGGGAGTCGGCCAGGGGTATGGAGATCAAGATGGTTCCCCCGGGCGCCAGCAGCGACGACGCCGCGGAAAGCACCTGGTCCGGGTCCTCCATGTGCTCGAAGGAGTGATGGAACATGACCAGGTCAAAGGGCTCGGGCGACGTGGCGGCGTAGGCGGCCACGTCCATGGGCGCGAAAAGGAGGTTCTTGCCCCCGGCGGTCCGGGCGCTTTGCGGCACAAAGGGGTCCGCGCCCACGCACCGGGGAAATCCGCCCCAGGACATGTGGTGCAAAAGCTCCCCGCTTCCGCACCCTATGTCCAGCACCCGGGCGTCCGGCCCCAGGCCGGCGGTGTCCAGCCACTCCAGGTATTCCAGAGGCTTGGAAACGCGGTTCAACACGCTTCCCAGGCCGAACCCGCCGAAGTGGTTCTTTAGCCGCATGCGGTCAAAGAACCGGCGCAGGGCGGCCTTTGCCGGGGAGGGAGAAAAGGCGTAGGCGTAGTAGCCCTCGGGGTAGTACCTGCCAAGGTCTTCGGGTACGTCCACAAGGTCCAGGGAGCCGCAGGCCGCGCACAGGCTGTAGCGGAACCGTTCACCCGTGCCCATCTTCATCTCCCGGGAAACGACGATGTCGTTTCCTCGCTCGTTGTGGCAGATGGCGCAAGGGGCCGGCATGTCCGCTCCACGGAAAAAAGAAGGGGAAACGGAGCGGATCATAAACCCGGAGGCGCGATTGCGCAACCAGGGTGGCAAAGAATCAGGCAGCGCGGAGGGCGGGCATCTTTTCCAGGCGGGAGAGCAGCCCGGCCAGGCGGGCCTCGTAGGTGCAATGCGCAAACACGTGGGCCTGGAACTTCTTGGCCATCTCCCTGCGGGCGTTCTCGTTCTTCAGGTAATAGCGGATCTTGTCGGCCAGCTCGTCCGCGGTCCGGTAGGTTTCCACCAGGCCGGAAAACCCATCCTCCTCGATGGCCGGCTTAAAGTCGCAGATTTCAAAGCCGCCGGCCGCGGGGATCTCGTAGAACTTCATGTTGAAGCCGTTGTGGCTCAAGTGGTGGTGGATGTTCAGGGAAACGTCCGCAGCCTGGTGCACCTTCAGGGTTCTTGCCATGTCAAGCCGCCCGCGGCAACGAAGCGTCTTCGACCGGCCCCACGACCGGCCCCACACGGAAACGGGCAGGCCCTGGTCCTCGGCCAGGTGGGTCAAAAGCACGTCGCGCTCCGGGTAGTGCGTGCCCACGAAGGCCACCTTCGCACCGTAGCGGGCCCGCTCCCCGGGGGTAAGGGGCGCTATGCGGTGGAAGGCTTCGGACACGCCGAAGGGCATGTATTCCACCCGGCTTCCCAGTTCCTCCGAAAACCGGTCCACCTCGCCCTTGTAGGAGAGCAGGAGCAGGTCCACGTATCCGTAAGCCTGGCGGATGCGTTCCCTTGCCCGGTCGAACACCACGTCGCCGAACCAGTAGACGATCTTCACGTTCTTGTGCATCCGGCGAATGCGGGCGGCGGTGGCTTCATCTATCTTCCCCTGGATGGAGAAGAGCACGTCCACCGGGCCTTGGGCGGCCAGTTCCAGCAGCCGGCGGTTGGACCATTCGGCCAGGTCCGGGGCGGACCCCCCCGCAATGCGGGAAAGCCTTTGAAAACGGAAGGACATGGGCTTGGTGTTGTGGTAGTGCAGGCAGGTCCGGTGCCCCAGGGCGGAAAGCGCATGGCTCACCAGTTCCGACCACATGCCCATCCAGGAGGGGCCTTCGATCAGGATATGCATGGCGTCATCCCAGGTCCTTTTGGACCTGCTCCGCGCGGTTGCGAAAGGTATGGTGGGCGAGCACCCGCTTGCAGCCGCTCTCCGCCACCCGGGCGCACAAGCCGGGGTCCTTTTCCGCCCGGCCGCAGAGCTCGTCGAAGTCCTCGGGCGTGGAAAAGGCCAGCACCTCCGCGCCCACGTCAAAATGCAGGGCCAGGTCTTCCACAAGATCGTGCAAAAGCAGGCTTTGGCACGCGCAGGGGTCGAAGCTGCGCTGGTTCAGCCCGCGCACCACGTTGTTGCCGTTCTTCAGGTTCAGCACCATGCGGGAGTTCCTGTACACCTTTGCGGTCTTTTTGAGCGAAATGGCCCCGGAACGCACCTTGTGGCGGGCAAGGGCTTTCTTGTCCGGCACCCGTTTCCAGTCCGGCCCGAACACGGAAACCGGGCTCTTGGCCCGGGCCAAAAACGCCACCCGGTTGTCCGTGGGAGCGGCCACAAAGGAACAGGAAACGGTTTTCTTCCCCTTGCCGGGCGAAAAGACCTCCGGGTCCGTGGCCAGGGGCAAATACGCGGACTCCACCCCGGAAAGCTGGTCCGCAAACCCCGTGTCCGTGTAATAGGTCTTGTCCAGCACGGAAAGCCGCTTGGCGTTGTCCTCCGTGTCCGCCACCTGGTCCCCGATCCAGCCGAGGACCTTCGTCCCGTGGGCCTGGCGGTAGTCGGCCAGGGGCTCGAACAGCGCAAGCCGCAGAAACAGCGGGGCGACCACGAACACCACGTCCGGACGAAACGCGGAAAGCCGCGCGGAAAGCTTGCCCGCGCTGGTCGCGGGGGACCTGTACTTGTCCTGCCGCCGGTATTTGGCGGTGTCGAAGATCCCGGTTTCGTGCCCCAGGGAGGCAAACGCCCGGCACATGCCCTCGGCAAGCCCCGAGTAATCGCACTTGGCCACGAAAAGGATCTTCACGAACGCCCCGAGCCCCTTTTTCCAGCGGGAATTGCCTTGGATTTGGAAATGTTATAATACCATGCCCCGAATGGGCGGGCAATGGCCGTGGATTTTACCAGGATCGCCCGCGGGTTTCCACCGGGCGTTTGGGCGTTTCCCGGGCTTTCATGGAGAGGTTTTTATGAAAATACTGGTTTGCGGCAAGGGCGGATCGGGCAAGAGCACGGTGGCGGCGCTGGTTTCCCGCGAACTCGCCAAGGGCGGCAAAAAGGTGCTCCTGGTGGACGCGGACGAGTCCAACCTAGGCCTTTCCGGGCTGTTGGGCGCGGGCGGGAGCACGCTTCTCATGGACGCCTTCGGCGGTCGCCAGGGCCTGAAGGAAAAAATGAAAAAGACCGGCCTGGAAACGCCCCGGCCCATCTTGAACCAGCCCTTCACCCCGGCGGACATCCCCGCCGAATGCAAGGCCGAGGCCCAGGGGGTGCAGATGACCGCCTTGGGCAAGATCCGGAACCTGGGCGAAGGCTGCGCGTGCATGATAGGCGCGCTGGCAAAGCGCTTTTTGGAGAACCTGAAGCTTGCCGAAAACGAGGTGTGCGTGCTGGACATGGAGGCCGGGGTGGAGCACTTCGGCCGGGGCGTTGGCCGCAACGCGGACCTGGTCCTGGCCGTGGTGGACCCTTCCCGCGAATCCGTGCTGTTGGCCCAACGCATGGAGCAGATGGCCGCCGAGGCGGGCGTGGACGTGAAATTCGTCGTAAACCGCGCCGGCGAGGCCGCCGCCAAGGTGCTGGCCGACAACCTGGACGCCTCCCGGGTTGCCGCAACCATCCCGGACGTGGAAGAAATCGCCATAGCCGGCCTTTCCGGCGAACCCTTCCCCGGCGACGTGCCTGGCGTGGAGGATGTGTGCAGCCTGATCGAAGAAATGGCGGCCCAGCCGCGGAAGGCGAAGATGCGGTTGTTGTAGAGTGAGATTGGCTGCTGTCAAGCCAAAGGGAAAACGTCATGTTTAAGCCAAAGGGAAAACGTCACCCCTCAGGCTTTCGGGTCGCCGGTTGGCCGAGGGGAGAAGCTGCCGG
>JAFDHW010000251.1 GCA_019308705.1 Deltaproteobacteria bacterium | reverse complement strand
GCGAGCCCGATTCACGCGATAGCTGCGTCAGGAGGCGGTCGCGGTACAAAAGTACAGCTTCCCTCCTCCTTCCTTACTCTCGCGCGAATCGAACTCGTGAATAATCCGGGTTAAGACGGGGTTGGGATGTTATAAAACAGCCTGCAACCTTCCCCCCCCCATCAACCCGGCGCCTTTTTGCGCAAACGGACGGCCGCGCCGCCGCGGGCCGGCCCCGAGAAAGAGCCATCATGTTCGAGATCAAGGCGGATCCGGAGAAGAACCGTCTGTATATAACCCTGGGCCGATTGGACCTGGAAACGGTCAAGGAGGCCGTCCGGGTGCTGGGCAAGGAGGTCTGGAAGCTGTCGGCGGGGTTCACCGTGCTAAACGACCTTTCGGAGTATTCCCCGGTGAGCCAGGAGGTGGCCCTGCACATCCGCCGCGGACAAGGCATCCTGAAGAAGGCGGGCATGGGAAGGGGCGTGCGGGTGGTTTCCTCCTCCCTGGCGGACCTGCAGTTTTCCCGGCGCGCCAGCCAGGCCGGCCTGGAGGTTACGACCGTAAAGACCCTGGAGGAAGCCTGGAAGGTGCTGGAGGAATGGGAGCGCGAAGACGCGGGGAAAGGCGGTTGAATTGACCCCGACGCTGAACAGGCCCGAAGCGCTGGCGGGCAGGGTGGTCGCGGCCGCCGCGCCCTCGTCGTGCTTTGACCGGGAACTGTTCTTGAGGGGCGTAAAGCGCCTGGAGCAGGCCGGGGCGCCCGTCCGCGTCCCCGAAGAGGTCTACGCGAGGAGGGGCTTTCTGGCCGGTTCCGACGAACAACGGGCGTCCGCCCTTGTCCGGGCCTGGGAAGACCCGGACGCCGGGGCCGTGTGGTGCGCCCGGGGGGGCTACGGTTCCCTGCGCATCCTCCCCCTGCTGGACTTCGAACGCATGGCGTCCGCCCCCAGGCTCATGGCGGGATTCTCGGATGTCACTGCGCTGTTTTCCGTGCTGTGCGGACGGCTTCGCGTCCCGGCCATCCACGCGCCCGTGGCCACGGCCCTGGGCAAGATGGAACAGGCCCACGCCGCCGAGGCCGCAGGGGCCCTGGTACGGCTGCTGTCCGGCGAGCCGCCCTTGCCCCTGCGGGCCGACCCGCCCCTCACCCTGCGTCCGGGAAAGGCCGAGGGCCGGCTTTTGGGCGGCAACCTGGCCACGCTGTGCTCGCTTTGCGGCACCCCCTTTTTCCCGGACCTTGCCGGCTGCGTCCTGTTCCTGGAGGACCACCGGGAGGCCCCCTACCGTATCGACCGCATGCTCGCTCAACTCCGGCTCTCCGGCCTGCTTTCCGGCGTGACCGGCGTGGCCCTGGGCGGGTTTTCGGACTGCGGCCCCCCGGACCAGGTGGAACAGGTGCTGGCCGACGCCCTCTCGCCCCTCGAGGTTCCCGTGGCCGGAGGGTTTCCCGCGGGCCACGGCAAAAGGAACCTCCCCTTTGCCCTGGGCGTGCCCGTGTCCCTGGACGCGGACGCCGGGGTCATCACCTTCCTGGAATCCCCCACGGCTTGAGCCGCGGCCCATGAAAAACCCGGGGCGGTTCGCGGCCGCCCCGGGGCGAAGGGGAGGGCGTCCCAGGACGTGAAGTTCCCGGACCGGTCCGCGGAAAAGGGGGGCGCGGGCGGAAACGTTGTCTTTCACTCCGCGCGGTCTGTGACCGCGCGGGGCCCCCGCAGGAAAAAAAGATTTCTCCCGCGTTCTCTTTCTTCTTTTTCTTCCCGTCCGTGGCCGCGGGGATCACTGGATCTGCCAGTCTTCCACGTCCGTGCATTCTTTTTCGATGTAGCGCATCCAGTCGAAGACCATGGCTTTGACGCCGCTGGCGGTCCCTTTTTCCTGGAAATACCGCGCCATGGAGGGCCTGGCCGACTCCACGGGGACAAGCGCCGTGTGGGGCAGGACAATTTCCTGGGCTTCCGCCACGTCCTCCATCTTGGCGGCCAGGTTCACCGGCGAGCCGATGACCGTGGTTTCGCGGTACCGGTCGTCCCCCACCTCGCACAGAAGGACGTCGCCGCAGTTGATGCCCACCCCGATCTGGACGGGGTCGTACCCGGCCGCCGAAAGTGCCTGATCCAGGGCCGCCGCGGCCTGCTGCATGTCGATGGCCGAGTGGATGGCCCGGACGATCTCCTCGCCGGTGTGGTACGGGTGCCCGTAGATGGCCATGATCCCGTCGCCGAGCAGCTTGTTCACCATCCCGGAGTGGCGGTTGATGATGATGTTGAACATCTCGGGGATGAACAGGTCCAGAAGGGTGATGATCTTGTCCGGGGGCATATCCGCGGTGCGGCTCGTGAACCCCCGGATGTCCGCGAAAAGGATGGACAGGTCCTTGACGAGGCCCCGGCGGACGTCTTCCGTGTAATTGGCGTCCTTTTTCACCTTGTTGTAGGCGTGTTCGGCGATTTTCCCTTTGAGGTAGTTGATGGGGCAGAGGGGGGTGTCCTCGACGCTCCGGAAGAAACATTTCCTTTTCGGTTGCTCCAGAAGCTTGTTCAGCTGCTCGTGGAACTTTTTGTGCAAATGCAAAAACATCTTGGTGCTTGGACATTCCATGGACATGTTCGGCTCCCGGGTGGAGGTGCGCGAAGGGGACGTCCCGGTCTTTTTGCAGGTGCTTTCGGGGATAAACCGGGCGACCCCACGGGAATGCGCCGCATTCCCGAACCATCTTTTTCCTGCTTTTAAGGATTCTGGAATTCGCCGTTTTTGTAAATGATCAATTTTTCGCCGGTGGCCAGGGTGGCGGTTATGGTTTTCTTTTCGGTGTTGACCAGGTCCCAGTGGAGGGCGGAGTCGTTGAAGCCGAGGCGTTTTTTTTCGCGCTTGGTGAGGGAGGCGGCGTTTCCGGCAAAGGTGTCTGCGTAGGAGGAGCCCACGGCGAGGTGGCAATTGCCGTATTTGCCGCCGTAGTTTTCGTCGAACAGGGTGTTGGCCATGAACCGGTCGATGCGGGAGAAGCGCTTGTCGGTGAGGGAGAATTCGCCCACCATGGAGGCGCCGGGGTCCATGGCAAGCTGGTTTTTGAGGAAGGCTTCGCCCTTTTGGGCGGTGGCGTGGACAACCTTTCCGCGGGAGAACCGGAGGGTGACGCCTTCCACGTAGTTTCCGGAGCGGAAGGAGGGCTGGTCCGCGTAGTAGGTCCCTTCGGTGCCCCGGCAGTCCGGGGAGAGAAACAGCTCGAAGGAGGGGATGTTGTGGCCGGAGATGCCGATCCACCGGCGTTTCTTGCCCGGCGTGACGACGAGGTCGCAGCGGGCGGACTCCACCTTGAGCGTGGCGATGGGCAGGCTGTTCAACCATTGTTTGACGGCGGTGGCGCGGGTGTAGATGTCATCCCACCGGGCCACGGGGTCGGCGGCGTCCAAAAAGCAGGCGGCCAGCCACTGGCGGGTGTAGGCGGGCAGGGTGGTCCTTGCCTGGCGGGCGAGTTCGCGGGTGGGGAGGATGCCCAGGGTCCAGCCGAACTCGCCGGCCTGTTCGCGCTTGTCCAGGATGTCGCGGAAGATCTTTCGCGCCACGGCGGCCTTGCCCATGCGGGAGGGGTCGATGTGGCTCAGGTGGGTGAGCGACTCGGGAGCGTGGATGTAGATGCTGCCGTTGACGGCCTGGTACAGGGCCTTTTCGCCGGGGGCGTGGAAGGTGAGCTGGGCGTCGTTTCCGCGCTCGAAGAACTGGCGCTCCATGACCGGGGTGTGGCTCATGCGGAGCACGGGGTGCATGCCTTTTGCCAGGACGCGGTCCTGGAGCACCTCGGCCATGGCAAGGGCCGGGTGGTCGTAGCGGATGAGGATGATATCGCCCTTGCGGTACTTGCCGACCCGGGCCTTTTGAAGCCCCCACCAGAGCACGTCCGCGTACTTTTCCAGCACTTCCGGCGTGATCTTCATGCGCCCTCCAGGCCGGCTTGCCCGGCGGTCCGTGTTTGTTGACACCCCCGAAATGTGTACATAGTATCCGGCTTCAAGTAAAGAAAAAGAACCTGTCTTGAAAGGGCTTCTGCTGCGGCGGGTTCGATTCACGCGATAGCTGCGTCAGGAGGCGGTCGCGGTACAAAAGTACAGCTTCCCTCCTCCTTCCTTGCTCTCGCGCGAATCGAACCCGTGAATAATCCGGGCTAAGCGATATTCGATGGTTTTCCGGGAGGCTGGTAATGATTTTGGATGTCTTGCCAAAAACCGACTGTTTTTTGCGGAATTCTGACAATCGGGCAAAATT
>JAFDHW010000250.1 GCA_019308705.1 Deltaproteobacteria bacterium | reverse complement strand
GGCGAGCCCGATTCACGCGATAGCTGCGTCAGGAGGCGGTCGCGGTACAAAAGTACAGCTTCCCTCCTCCTTCCTTGCTCTCGCGCGAATCGAACGCGTGAATAATCCGGGGTAAGGAACCCGCCCCGGCGGGACCGGGAGAAAGTCATGGAAGCCACCTACGGAACCAACACCCTCACTTTTCGGGGCCTCACCCGCGGCGAGGTTTTTGAACTCACGGCCCGGGGCGTGGATTTTTCCGCTCCTGCGGCCGAGGACCCGTTGGAGCGCGAACGCATGCTCACCCTGGTGCTCTCTGCGGCCGTGGACCAGGGAGAAGACGCCCTGCAGGCCCTCACCCCCGGCGAGGCCCTGGACCTGTTCATCCGTGTGTGCCGGGCCACTTTTCTCACTCCGGAGCAGTTAAAAAACTCGCAGGCGCCGCAGCCGAATGGTTTGCCGGAAGGTTCTTTGACTGTGGCGCGTGCCGGCGGGACGGACTGAGGGAGCAGCGCCGCTGCCCGCACCTTGAAACCGACTGGGGCGCGCCTCTGTACCGGCGCGACGGCAGCGTCTACACCACCTGTCCCATGGCCGGGCTGGACCTCATCCTGGCCGGCGAGGCGTTTGCCCTGTGGACCTGGTTCCGCCGGGGGTTTCTGCCTGCCGCGGGCGGGGTGCTGGATCAGCAACAACGGCATCTCCTCATGATCGAGGCTGTGGAGGGAGCGTTCAACCAATGGCAAACAAGGTCGAAATCCTAGTCCATGCTTCCACCGAGGATGCCGTCAGGGCGCTCAAGGACCTGGAGCGTCAGGCCGCGGAATCCTTTGGCGGGGCCGCCGAGTCCGCGGAGCGATATTCCCGGTTGGTGGACCGGGCCAAGACCGCGGTTCCTGCCGCCGGGGCGGGGGGCGCACCCGGGTTTGGTCGGGCGGTTGTGGCCGATCACCTGGGGGCCATGGAGTCCCTGCGCGCTTCCTGGGGCCTCACCTGGGAGGAGATCAAGGCCGGGTCAGTGGACGCCTGGGAGGAGGTCGGCCGCCTGTCCGCCGGCGCCCTGTCGGGCATAAACAACGTGATCACTTCGCTCATGACCGGCGCGGCCGGGGCCTCGGAAGCGGTGCGCGGCCTGTTCGCCGCCATGGCTGCCGGCGCGGTGGCGGCCCTGGTGAAGATCGGGGTTCAGCGCCTTGTTTTGGCCGGGATCCAGAAAACCGTCCAGGCTGCGGTCACCGCCGCCACCACGGCGGGCATGGCGGCCATTGCCGCGGCGGCCGCGCCGGCCGCGGCGCTCACCTCCATCGCCACGGCGGGCGGGTCTGCCGCTGCGGGCGCCGCCGCGTTCACCACGGCCTTTGGAGCCATGACCGCCCAGGCCGCCGGTGCGGTGGCCGCGTCCATGGGCATGGCCAAGGGGATCATGGCCACCGCCGTGTTTGCCAAGGGGGGTGTGGTCACCCGTCCCACCTTGGGGCTGTTCGGCGAGGAAGGTCCCGAGGCCGTGGTGCCGCTTTCCGCGGGCCGCCGTCAGGAGGCCCTTTCCGTGCTTTCGCGCATCGCGCCGGAGTTTGGCGGGCCCGGCGGAGTCAGGGACGTTTCGGTGGACATCACCTTTAGCGGCCCGGTGCACCTTAGCGGGGACCGGGAGGAGGTCACCCGGGCAATTGGGCTGGCCGTCGAGGACGCGGTCCGGGGAGCGCTGACATGAGCCTGATCATCACCGACACGGAGAACAGCGTGCTGTACACGTTTCCCGCGGACTTCGACCTGCATTCCTGGGACGACCGCGACTTTTCCGCCCGCACCAAGGTGGCGGAGCGTTTCGGCAGGGACGGCGGCGCGGAGGTTTCGGACAAGGCTGTCAGCCCCCGGCGGGTGAAGGTGCGCGGCGCGCACCACGCCGTGTCCGCGGCGGCGCTCAAAAGCTTTCTGGACACGCTCGTCGCCGCTTTGAGGAACCGGGGTGAGGCTTTTCGGTTCTCCTGGGAAACGGGTTTTTACATCAACGTGTCCCACGTCACCGGGTTTTCCGCCAAGAGGTTCTCCCGGGGTCTGGCGTACAAGAGCGTGGAGATCGAGTTCACCTTGAACTGCCCGGACCCCTTCTGGTACGCGGTCACGCCGGATTCCGCCGGGCCGGTGTCTATCACCGCCTCGCCCCAGGAGGTGTCCTTCACCTGCACGGGCACCCAGCCCGCCTGGCTTTCCGTGCAGATGGACCCTTCCGGGCCCTGGCCTTCGGTCCTGGTGGAAAACCTCACCGACGGGCAAAACGGTTTCTGGTATGCGGACCCGGCCTTTGGTTCCGGCAACCAGCTTGTGGTGGATTCGGCTGCGGGCACGGTAAGGCGTGACGGGATGAACACCATCCGCCATTTCACGGGCGGGTTTTTGCGGGTTTTGCCGGGGGGCAACACCCTGCGGATCACCGGTCCCACGGGCGGGAGCATCATCCTTTCCGCGCGCAGGAGGTACTTGTAAATGCCCTTGGCCAGCCAATTCGGCGCCACGCGGTTTTCGGAGGGCCGCCGGTTTTCCGAGGCTTTGTCCACGGGCCCGGAACCGGTGTCCGTCAAGGCGGACTTTCTCTTGGCCGCCGTGGTCTACGATCCCCACACCGGCGAGAAAAAGGCCGTATACGGGTCCCATGGCCAAAGCCCCCTGGTTTCCGTCTTCTTCGAGTACGTGGAAAGCGGGTGCGGGGCGTTTTCCCTTACGTTCTCCGCCCGGCCGGACGAGGTGGCCATCGGCCGTGGCGACCGGGTGGACCTGCACCTTTGCGGGTCGGCGGCGCCCTGGTTTTCCGGCAAAGTTTTCCGCCTGCCCGGGGTACGCACCGCCGAGGGCCGGTACCAGTACAAGGGCCACGGCTATTTTGCGGACCTGGAGCACATCTTGGTGGACAAGACCTACGGGCCCATGCCCTTAGACGACGCCATCCAGGAGATGGCCTCTTGCCTTCCCGGGGAAATCGCCTGGTATTCCGACCGCCTGCCTTCCACGGGCTACACCCTGTCCGGCGCGCGGTTTGACCGCGTGCCTCTGAAGGAGGCGCTGGCCCGGCTGGCGGAGCTTGCCGGCAACTGGACCTTTGGGGTGGACGAAACCCGCACCTTGTACATGGGTCCCCGTCCCCAGCGTCCTTCGGGCGGGTGGCGGAACGCGGGTTCCTTGTGGGTGGGCCGTCACCTGGACTCCTTTGAGCTTTCCGAGGAGTCGGACAAGGTGGCCAACACGCTCCACGTGAAGCTCGGCAGGGTGTCCGCCCAAAAGGACAACTTTGCGTCCTTCACGGTGGTGGACCTCGATTCGGTGGCCTTTTTCGGGCAGCGGGAAAAGGTGGTTTCCGCCCCGGAGCTGGACAACGAAACCGACGCCCGTGTCTGGGCGGAACACCGTTTGCGGGAGCTGGCCTGGCCCAAGTTGTCGGCCAGGGCCCGTGGGCTTGACCTCACCGGCTTTTTGCGGGACCAGCATGAGGTCTTACGGGCCGATCGTTTCGTGCGCATAAGCCTTTTGCGCTCTGGTCTGGCCGCGCCCTTTTTCGAGGCGCTGAATGGCTGTTTCCGCTGGACGGGCACCGGGTACCTGTCCCTGTACGGGACCCGGTTCCTCAAGCGGGAATTTGTCTGCCGCAAGTCCGGCCCGCTGGGGCGGGTGGCCTTCATGCTCCGGCGGGTGGGCTCCCCTGGTCCGCTCGCCGTCCGGCTCCTGGAAGGGTCCACGCAGGTGGCGTCCACCTCCGTGGCCCAGGACCGGGTTCCGGGCTGGCAGGCCTGGGTGGAGGCGGACCAGCCCGGCTGCCTCCTGGAGGCGGGCTGCACCTACACCCTGGAGCTTTCCGCCGCGGCGGGCGATGCGGACAACCGCTACCAGGTCCTCTGCACCACGGCGGACGCCCCTTATTCGGGCGGTTGCTTCACCAGTCCGGACGCGGGCGGTTCCTGGTTCGAGGACACGGGCCGCGGCCTGTGTTTTCGGGCCTGGCTGGGCCATGTGGACGAATACGCCCTGGCGGTGAAAAGGGTGGCCTACACTGCGGACGGGGAAGGGGGTCTGTCCGCGGACCTGGAACTGGGCGAGCTGTCCCGTCCTCTGGAGGATGGCATCCTGCAGATCCTGAGAAGCATCCGCCGGGAAGAGCTTTTGGCCCAATCCAACCTGAAGCAGACCGCCTGATCCGGATTATTCACGCGTTCGATTCGCGCGAGAGCAAGGAAGGAGGAGGGAAGCTGTACTTTTGTACCGCGACCCCCTCCTGACGCAGCTATCGCGTGAATCGGGCCCGCCGGAA
>JAFDHW010000249.1 GCA_019308705.1 Deltaproteobacteria bacterium | reverse complement strand
GGCTCGCCCGATTTCCGCGCTGGCCGCGTTATCGGGGCTCGGCGTACCAAAGTACGCCTTCACCCCTCTATCCTTGCCAGCACGGAAATCAGGCTTCGTGAATAATCCGGGTTATTTAACCCCCGGCAAAAACAGTAGGATCAAGTCAAGGCGCCGACACGGCCGATACCTCGCGGCAGGAAAGGGCGCGATCCATGGGGGTTGGACGCCGGGTCCACGAAAAAATAAACGGGCGGAGGCCGAAGCCCCCGCCCGCATGGATTCGGGCGGATGGGGTTTATGCCTGGTGTTCCCGGGCGAACTCGGCGCCCCGGTCCATGGCGGCCAGGTTCTGTTCCAGAAGCTTCGGGTTTTTCTTTTCCAGCATCTCGGTGAGGTCGTGCTTCACGGTCTCCGGGCCCACCACGCCCGTGAGCTCCACCAGCGCGCCCACCGCCACCATGTTGCCCGCCTTCACGTTGCCGATCCGTTCGGCGATCTCGGTCAGCGGCACGCTGATATACTTCACATCCTGCGCCTTTTCCGAGGGCGGAGTGCATAACGAGGCATTGGACAGGATGAGCCCGCCGGCCTTGACCCTGGGGGCGAACTTGTCCTGAGAGGGCTGGTTCAACGCCACCAGAACGTCCATCTTGGTGAAAATGGGACTTCCCACGGGCCTGTCGCTCACCACGGTCATGACGTTGGCCGTGCCGCCGCGCATCTCCGGGCCGTAGGAAGGCAGCCAGGTCACGTGCTTGCCCTCCATCATGCCCGCCTGGGCCACCAGCTTGCCGATGAGAAGCGCCCCCTGGCCGCCGAACCCCGCGCACAGAATCCTGGTCGTGCTCATGATGCGTCCTCCTGTTCCGCGCCGCGGTCCTTGTACACTCCCGGAGGAAACACCGGCAGCATCTCCTGTTTGGCCCACTCCCTGGCGCGCAGGGGGTCCATGCCCCAGTTGGTGGGACAGGTGGAGATCATCTCCACGAACTGGAACCCCTTCTTGTCCAGGTTGTTCTTGAAGGCCTTCTTCACGGCTTTCTTGGCCTTCAGGATGTCCTTGGGCGAGAGCAGGGAGACCCGGGTGATGAACCAGGGCATCTCCAGGGTGGCCAGGAGCTCGCACATGCGGGTGGGGCCGCCCGTGTCCTCCACGTCGCGGCCGTAGGGGGCGGTGGTGGCCTTCATGCCCGCCAGGGTGGTGGGGGCCATCTGGCCGCCGGTCATGCCGTAGACCGCGTTGTTGATGAAAAACACCGTGATGTTCTCGTTCCGGTTGGCCGCGTGCACGGTCTCGGCCATGCCGATGGCCGCCAGGTCGCCGTCGCCCTGGTAGGTGAACACCACGCAGTCCGGCCGGCTGCGCCGCAAGCCCGTGGCCACGGCCGGGGCCCTTCCGTGGGGCACCTGGATCATGTCGCAGGAAAAGAAGTTGTAGGCGAACACCGCGCACCCCACCGGCGCGATGCCGATGGCGCGTTCGATGATGCCGAGCTCCTCCATGGACTCGCCGATCAGCCGGTGCGCCACGCCGTGGAGGCATCCGGGACAGTAGGTGAGCCTGGCGCTGGTCAGGCCTCTTGTGCGTTTGGCCACGATTCTCATGATGCGTAACCTCGTATGATCTCCGTGAGCTCCTCAGGGGTGAACACCAGGCCGCCCGCCTTTCCCACGAACGCCGTCTCGCAGGAACCGGCCAGGGCCAGGCGCACGTCCTGTTCCATCTGCCCCATGTTGAGCTCCACGGTGAGAACCTTTTTCACGCCGCGTGCCGCCTCGGCCACGGCCTGGTAGGGGAAGGGCCACAGGGTGATGGGTCGAAGCAGCCCCACCTTGATCCCTTCCTCGGCCAGGGCGTCGACGGCGGATTTCACCACCCGGGCCGCGGTGCCCGTGGACACCACCAGGATGGAGGGCTGTTCGTCCAGGTTGTAGCGCTCGTAGCGGATCTCGTTTTGCCGGATCCGGTCGTATTCCGCGAAAAGCTCCCGGGTCTTTTGGTCCAAAACCGCCGGGTCGATGAACAGGGAGTTGATGATGTGGTTGCAGAACTCCCCTTCCCTCTTGCAGCCGAGCGCCCAGGCCGAGGGGTCCTTCTGGGGCGCGTAGGAGTCGGGAAACACTACCGGCTCCATCATCTGGCCCAGCATGCCGTCGGCGAAGATCACCACCGGGGTGCGGTACTCCTCGGCGATCTCAAAGGCCAGGGGGGCCATATCCGCGAACTCCTGCACCGAGGAGGGCGAAAGCACCGGGGTGTAGTAATCCCCGTGGCCGCCGCCCCGGGTGGCCTGGAAGTAATCGGCCTGCATGGGCGCGATGTTGCCCAGGCCCGGGCCGCCCCGCTGCACGTTCACGATGACCGCGGGAAGCCGGCAAGCGGCGATGTAGGAGATGCCCTCCTGCTTCAAGCTTATGCCCGGTGAGGATGAGGAAGTCATGACCCGCATGCCGCAGGCCGCGGCCCCCAGTACCATGTTGATGGCCGCCACTTCACTTTCCGCCTGCAGAAACGTGCCGCCCGCCAGGGGCATCTGCCGGGCCATGTACTCGATGAGCTCGCTCTGGGGGGTGATGGGGTACGCGTAGTAGTGGCGGCAGCCCGCGCGGATGGCCGCCTCGGCCACCGCCTCGTTGCCTTTCATGAGGATCTTGTCGCCCATGGATCGCCTATTCCTTCTCTATGGTGATGGCCGAATCCGGGCAGGCCACGTAGCAAAGGGAGCAGCCGGTGCAGGCTTCCTGGTCCGTGCATTCCACGGGGTGGTAGCCCTGCTCGTTCAGGCGCTCGGCAAAGGCCAGGGAGCCCTTGGGGCAGGCGTCGATGCACAGGCCGCAGCCCTTGCAGTAGTATTCGTCGATCGTGATGCGCGTCTTCTTCGCCATGCTCGTTCCTCGGGGCGGGGAAAGGGTTCCCCTTGTGGTTTAAAAACGAAGCCCCGTAAATAGAGGCAATCCTGCGCGCGGTCAACCGTGGGATGGAAAAAGCCGCGGAAAACCGCCCGGCCGCCCCGGCCGGGTCATATGCGCCACGCCTTGCCCGAGCCGGGCTCCCAGGGTTTTCTCAAGTGCTTTTTCAGGGCGAAGATCCGCGCCTGAACCCGGGGTTCGCCCAGCCGGGGCAGGAGGTCTTCCAGCACGCAAACCGTGAAAAAATCCCGCCCGCTTTGCCTGGCGGCCTCCCCGGCCACGGCAGCGCCCTCCTCCACCACCTCCCTGGTGGTCTCCTCCATGAGGTGGGAGTTGGCCACCAGCTCCTGGATGACCAGGCCGGACGCCGCCTCGATGCGGGCGGCCATGTCCAGCACCTCCTCCACGGTCCGGTTCTGGGGCCGGCGGGTGTTCACCACAAGCCGCATACGGTAACCGCGCTCCTTGATGGTCCCGGAAAACCTGGCCAGGGCGCGGGCTCCCATGGGGTCGCCGCCCACGTCTATGATCACCCGCTTTTCCGTGTTCCGAAGGGCGCCCTTCACCCGCCGGGACAGCATGGGCACATCCGCGTGGGAAAAGCTCCCTTCCGGGGCCACCACGTCGATGCCCCGGGCGGAAAACTCGTCCCGCAGGTCCCGGGACCGGAAATAGGGGTTCACCACGTCCAGGTCCACCAACATGGTCCTGCCCGGCTCGCCGGCGGCGGCCAGGTTCACCGCGTATTCCGTTTTGCCCGACCCGTAGCACCCGGTGACGATTACGAGCGAACCCTCGTTTTCCATATCTTGCCTATGCCCTGCGGAAACGGCCCCTTACTGCGCGAATCAATTAATCTATGCCACAGGCCGGCCCTGTCAAGGACTTTTCCCCGGCCGGGACCGGCCCCGGGGCGCGAAACCCCGAAGTATCCCTTGCCCCCTGGAACCGAGGTGGAATTTGTGCGAATATGGCGGGCGGCGACGGCACAGAAAAGGAGGAACCCGCCCATGCTCAAGGACCTGGTCGAGAAAAACCGCACCTGCCGCCGGTTCGTGGAGGCCGAGCGCATGGACAAAGAAACCCTCCTCTCCCTGGTGGACCTGGCCCGCCTGTGCCCGTCCGCGGGAAACCTTCAACCCCTCAAGTACCTGCTTTTGCACAGGAAAAAAGACTGCGCCCGGCTCTTCCCCCTGCTGGGATGGGCGGCCTACCTTTCCGGGTGGAAGGGGCCGGAGCCGGGCGAGCGTCCGACAGCCTACGTGGTCATCCTCCACGACACCAACCTGGCCGCCTCCCCGGGCTGCGACCACGGCATCTGCGCCCAGACCATGCTTTTAGGCGCCCGGGAAAAGGGCCTGGCCGGGGCCATGATCGGGGCCTTCAACCCCGGCGCGG
>JAFDHW010000248.1 GCA_019308705.1 Deltaproteobacteria bacterium | reverse complement strand
GCGCGGAAATCGGGCGAGCCCGAAGGGTGAACAATTTTGCCCGAATGGCAGCATTCCTCCAATAATCAGACCGTCTTTGGCGCAAGACCCGAAAAACAGCTCCAACGGATTGAATCAAAGAAAAATTCGATCTCGGGCAAAGTTGCTCATGAATAATCCGGGCTAGTAGGCTTTTGCAAACACGACGCGCTTGCCGGCGGGCCGGCCGCAGGCCACGCAGGGACCGGGGTCTTTGGGCTGGTCAAAGGGGATGAGCCGGATGGTCACGGCGAGGTCTTCCTTGATCTTTTCCTCGCACGCGGAAGATCCGCACCACCCGGACCGGGCGAACCCGCCGTGGATTTCCGGCTTGTCCGCGTTGTTGGGCGTGAAGAATGCGTAGAAGGCGTCCTTGTCGTCCAGGTCCCTGGTGTGCTCCCGGAGGAAGGAAAGGGCGTTTTGATACATGGCGTCCTGGATGGAATCCAGGGTGGCCGCGATGTCCGCCACGAACCGGCCCCTGGGGATGGACTCCTTCTTGTGGCCCGGCGTGTCCCGCCTTCCCGCGAACACCGCGTTGTCTTCCATGTCCCTTGGTCCCACCTCCACGCGCAGGGGAATGCCCTTCTTGATCCAGTCCCAGGCCCGGCCGCCCACGTTTCTGTCGTCCATTTCCACCACCACGTTCCTGCCGTGGTAGGTTTGCGCGCAAAGTTCGGCCCGCAGGGACTCGGCGTATTCCATGACCGCGGCCCTTTTTTCCGGGTCCTTGGCGATGGGCATGATCACCACGTGGGCCGGGGCCACCCGCGGGGGCATGGCCATGCCGTCGTCGTCCGCGTGGGTCATGATGAGCCCGCCCACCAGCCGGGTGGAAACCCCCCAGGACGTGGTCCAGGCGAACTGTTCCACGCCTTTTTCCGTCTGGAACCGGATGTCCGACGCCTTGGCGAAGTTCCGGCCCAGAAAATGGCTGGTCCCGGCCTGGAGCGCCTTTCTGTCCTGCATCATGGCCTCGATGCAGTAGGTGTTCACCGCACCGGGAAACCGCTCCAGCTCGGACTTCTCGCCCTTGAGCACCGGCATGGCCAGATGTTCCCGGGCCACCTCCTCGTACAGGTCCAGCATCTGAAGGGTGCGTTCCCTGGCCTCGGCCTCGCTGGCGTGGGCCGTGTGGCCCTCCTGCCACAAAAACTCCGAGGTGCGCAAAAAGATCCGGGTGCGCATCTCCCATCGCACCACGTTGGCCCACTGGTTCACCAACACCGGCAAGTCCCGGTAGGAGCCCACCCACCGCGAAAACGCCTCGCCGATGATGGTTTCGGACGTGGGCCGCACCACGTAGGGCTCGGTGAGCGGACCCGCGGGCACCAAGCCCCCGTTCTCGCCCTTTTCCAGCCGGTGGTGCGTCACCACCGCGCACTCCTTGGCAAACCCCTCCACGTGCTCGGCTTCCTTCTCCAAGAACCGCAGCGGTATGAACACCGGAAAATACGCGTTTTTCACCCCCGTGGCCTTGAACCGGCGGTCCAGGACGTCCACGATGTTTTCCCACAGGGCGTACCCCCAGGGCTTGATGTTCATGCACCCCCGCACCGGGGAATTTTCCGCCATGTCCGCCGCCTTCACCACCTCCTGGTACCACTGGGCGTAATCCTCGTCCCTCCGCGGGCTGATGGCGTTTTTGGGCTGCTTGGCCATAGTGTCGCTCCTGGTTTTGATTTCGCAGGGGGCAAACCCCCTTCCCCAAGAACCGGTTTGGGGATGGATTACGTGGGATTCGAGAACCCTTGCGGCCCGGACGGACCCTTGGTTCTTGTCGGCTATTGCCGCGGTTTGCCCTGCTTGTCTATGTATTCTTGTTCCAGTTGCCGGGCTTCTTCCACCAGGGTCTTTACCAGGTCGGCTTCCGGGACTTTTCTCACCACCTCGCCGCGCCTGAACAAAATGCCCTGGCCCTTGCCCCCGGCGATGCCCACAACGGCCTCCCTGGCCTCTCCCGGGCCGTTCACCACGCAGCCCATGACCGCGATCTTTACGGGCGCGGTCATGAAGGCAAGCTCCTGTTCCACCTGGTCCGCGATGGCCGCGAGGTCGATCTGGGTGCGGCCGCAGGTGGGGCAGGAGATGATCTCCGGGCCCCTTGCGCGGATGCCCAGGCTCCGCAGGATCTCCCAGGCCACCCGCACCTCGGGCAGAGGGTCGCCGGTCAACGACACCCGGATGGTGTCGCCGATGCCCTTGGCCAGGACAAGGCCCATGCCGACTGCGCTTTTCACCGTGCCGGCAAGCCGGCCGCCCGCTTCGGTGACGCCCAAATGCAGGGGCAGGTCCAGTTTTTCCGAGAGCAGGGTGTAGGCGTCCACGGTGCGCGGCACGTCCGAGGCCTTGATGGAGAGCTTGAGGTTCTCAAACCCCAGGGAAAGGATGAACTCCGCATGGCCGAGGGCGCTTTCCACCATGGCCTCGGCCGTGGCCGCGCCGTACTTGTCCAAAAGCCTCTTTTCCAGGGAGCCCGCGTTCACCCCCACCCGGATGGCGCACCCGTGGTCCCTGGCCGCGGCCACCACCTCCTTCACCTTCCAGGAGGCGCCGATGTTGCCCGGGTTGATGCGCAGGCCGTCCGCGCCGTTTCTGGCCGCGGCGACCGCCAGGCGGAAGTCGAAGTGGATGTCCGCGATCACCGGGATGCCCGCGGCCTCCTTGATTTTGGGCAGGGCCGCGGCCGATTCCTCGTCGGGCACCGCCACCCGGATGATCTCGCACCCGGCCCGGCGCAGCCGCGCGATCTGGTCTGCGGTGGCGGCCGCGTCCGCGGTGGGCGTGTTGGTCATGGACTGCACCCGGATGGGCGCGTCTCCGCCCACGGTCACGTTCCCCACGTGGACCTGGCGGGTGGGTTTGCGGGTGATGGCAAAGGGCATGGGCTTTTACCGGATTTTTCCGTATGTTGGGTTGCATTCCGGCCAAAATGGCCGTCTAAGGCGGAAAAAGACCGCTTCCGGGCGGATAAGCCGCCGCCCGGAAAAAAGAGAATCTACCAGAACAGCGAATTTGCTGGCAAGGAGATTCATCCCCCTGCGAAAGGAGGGCATCCGTGAAATCCAAGGAATCCGCGGGCGGGCCGGGCCAGGACCCGGCCCTGGAGCAGGCGCTCATGAAACGGGCCGGCGAGGGAAGCCTTTCCTGCGCGGACGCATTTTTGGCCGCTTACGAGACCGGCGTGGCTCCCATCAAGGCCGGGGCCGCGGCCGATTACCTGAAGCTGCACCTGGTGCGTTGCCAACTGGGGCTGTTCGGGTACCCGGGAAAGAAGATCGTCAAACCGCCTGAGCGGCTGGACCCGGTGCTGGAGCGGGCCGTGCGCGACGCGTCCCGCGAGGGCCGCATCTCCTGCGCCGCCGCCTGGGAAGTGGCCCACCGCCTGGGCGTGTCCAAGATGCACGTGTCCGCGGCCTGCGAGGCGCTGGGCATCCGCGTAAAACCCTGCCAGATCGGCGCGTTTTAGGGGCAACAGCGGGAAAAAGAAGGTAAAGGCGGAAAAGCGACTTGGGGGAACGTTTTGAAAAAAATTCCCCCAAACCCCCTCAAAAACTTCCTGGGTTCGGGAATGCTGCGCATTCCCTTTGGGCCGCGTGCCCGAGAGGTGCTTCAGAGGCAAAAACCACCATTTTTGGTAGCCCCGGCAACGGGTTGCCGGGGTGCGAAAGCACGGCAGGTTTTTTCCTTGGGCTCAACCTGCGGCAGGCCCGATCTTCTCCCCGGCCTGCGACGCCTTCGTCAAACAGAAGTCGTAGCGCACCGGGTCCTGGGGGCACAGGGCGCGGAAGCCCTCCGTGGCTTCCAGGGCGGCTTTCAGGTTGGCGGCCTTTCGGGCGGTGAACCCCAGGGAACGGCAGACCCGGTGCATGTGCACGTCCATGGGCACCACCAGGAGCGAAGGGGGTACGGACTCCCAGCATCCCGGGTCCACGGCGTCCTTGCGCACCATCCACCGCAGGTACAAGTGCCACCGCTTGCACGCGGAGTCCAGGTTCGGGTTGGGAGCCAGATGCCCCGCCGGGCAGCCCGCTGCGGAAAGCCTGTCCCCAAAGGCGCACAGGGCGGGCATCACGGTTTCGTCGCCCGGCGACAGTCCGGCCGCAAAGGCCCGCTCCAGGGAACCGTACTCCTCCAGCACCCGCCGGGCGGCCAAAAGCAGCCCGGCCAGTTCCCACCCCTTGCAGAAGCGGTGGCGGAACTCCCCGTAGGCGTCGGCAAACCAGGCGTCCGGGGCGGCGAGCACCGCCCTGGCGGGGTGCGGCCCCAGGGGTTTCAGGGCG
>JAFDHW010000247.1 GCA_019308705.1 Deltaproteobacteria bacterium | reverse complement strand
GCTCTGCCCAAGAAATACTTTGATGCATGTGGACTCGCGGCGCTGCTTGATCAGCACCGGCAACTTCAACATTCAACACGAACCGCCGTATACGGAACCGTACGTACGGTGGTGGGAAAGGGGGGCGGGGCAACCCGCCCCTCTACTCGATTCTTTGGTGGGCCGTGAAGGAATCGAACCTTCAACCTTCGGATTAAGAGTCCGCTGCTCTGCCTGGTTGAGCTAACGGCCCGGATGCGAAAAACGGTTAATAAGCACGCCGGGCCTTGATTGTCAAGGCCTTGCGGCCGGCGCCGGGCTGGTTGCCGCGCGGGCCGGGCTTTTGCAGGAGGATTCGGGGCCGTCCATGAGCCCCTTCCTCCCTCGCGTTGATGCAGGGAGCCTCATGTAGTATGAATGATGGCGCAATGCAAGGGACTTTTTTCCACCCTTGCCCTTTCCCCTTGCCCCGGCCGGGAAAACCGCGCCATGACTCGTGTATTTTCCAAGAACGCCCTGGTTTTTTGGGCGCCCGCCCTGGTGGCCGCCCTTGCCTGCGCGGCGGTGTACGCCCCGGCCCTGACCGGGCCGTTCGTGCTGGACGACGCGGTAAACGTGGTAGACAACCCCACGTTGACCGGCCCGCTGGCGGACGCCCTTTGCCCCCCTGCCGGAACCAGCGTGGCCGGCCGTCCCCTGGCCAACCTTTCCCTGGCCGCCAACACCCGGCTTTTGGGTGGGGAGCCCGCGGATTTCCGTGTGATGAACATAGCTGTGCATGTGCTGTGCGCCTGGCTGGTGCTGTACTTGGTGCTGTCCGCCTTTTCCTTTCCTCCCCTGGCCCGCTGGCCCCGGCGCGCGGCCGGGGGCGTGGCCGCGGTCTGTGCCCTGGTGTTCGCCCTCCACCCCGTGCAGGTCATGGCCGTCTCCTACGTGTCCCAGCGGTGCGAATCCCTCATGGCCCTGTTTTTCCTGGCTTCCCTTGCCCTGGCCGCGGCCGGGTGGAAGCGGCGGCGGCAATGGCCGTGGCATTTGGCCGCCGCGTCGGCCATGGCGCTGGGCGCGGCCACCAAGGAGGTGGTGGTGGTGCTGCCCTTGGCGGCCCTGGCCTTTGACCGGGTGTTCGTGCACCGGGACAAGGGCCCGTGGGCCATGGTGAAGGCCTCCCCGGTGCTCTACACCGGCTACGCCGCGGGGCTGGCGTTTTTGTTCCTCCTGGTTTCCATGGGCGGGTCCGCCGGGTCTTCGGAAAACACGATCCCCTGGCACCGGTACCTGGCCACCCAGGCCCGGGTGGTGCCCTTTTACCTCTCCCAGTTCGCCTGGCCCGACCGGGTGTGCATCAACTACGCATGGAAGCTTGAATCCCTTTCCGCGGCGGTGCTCCCGGGCTTGGCCCTGCTGGCCCTGTTCGCCGCGAGCGCGGCGGGGGTGGTGAAAAGGAAGCCTTCGTGGCCCTGGCCCCCACCTCCTCCTTTCTGCCCCTCAAAGAGCCGGCCCAGATCTACCGTATGTACCTGCCGGCGGCGGCCTTGGCCTGCCTGGCGGCGGCCGCGGGGTTCTGGGCGGCATTCAGGTTTTTGGGAAAAAAAGGCGTGGCCGCGGCGGCGGTGCTGGGCCTGGCATGGGCCGGGGTCCTGGGCCATGCCGCCCATGCCCAGAACCAGGCCTTTGCCTCGGCGCGGACCCTGTGGGCGGACACCCTGGAAAAATGCCCGGACAACCCCAAGGCCATGCTGGGCCTGGCCGTGGCCCTGAAGGAAGAGGAAGACCTGGATGGGGCGGAAGATCTGCTGCGCAGGGTGGTGGAGATCCAGCCGGATTACGCCTTTGCCTGGGTGAACCTGGCCAACCTGGCCCTGGCCCGGGGCGAGGACGGCAGGGCCAGGGCGTATTACGTAAAGGCCCTGGAGCTTGAGCAAAGCCCCGAGGCCCTCTACAACTACGGCCTGTTCCTCTTTTCCCGCAATGAGCCCAAGGAGGCCGGCGCGCAGTTTTCCGCGGCCCTGGAAAAGCGCCCCTGGATGGTGGAGGCCCGGCTGAACCTGGGGGTGTGCCTGGCCGTGATGGGCAGGCTGGCCGAGGCCGAGGCCCATCTTCAAAAAGCCGTGAAGCAGGCCCCGGACCTGGCCGCCGCCCGGTACAACCTGGGCAGGGTGCTCCTGGACCGGGGCAAGGCCGCAGAAGCCGCCAGGCAGTTTGAACAGGTCCTGCGCATCGACCCCTCGTTTTCCCCGGCCCGGGCGGCCCTGGAAAAGGCGCGCGCCCCGGGGCGGGGATAGTGTTTTCCTTTGCCCGCCGGCCCTGGTTTGCAAACCCCCTGTTGCATGGATACAATTTCCCCGGGAGGGAATCATGAAAAAGCTCACGTTTGTTCTGGCGTTTTTTGCCTGCATCTCCCTTGCCCAAGCAGGAGGAGAGACCACCCTCACCCTTTCCGACGGCAGCGTGATCCGTGGCGAGGTGGTGGGATTTGAGAACGGGGCCTACGTGGTCGAGACCGGGGCCATGGGCACGGTGCGGGTGGACCGGGAAAAGGTGGAGGTCATCCGCAGGGGCGGGCCCGCTCCGGCCGCGGCCCCGGCGGGAGGGGCGGCCGGTCTGAACGGCGCCGCCGGCCCCGCGGACGTGGCGGAGATGATACGGCGGAACCAGGCGGCCATGGGAACGGCCATGGGCCTCAAGAACGATCCCGCGTTCCAGAAGGTCCTTGAGGATCCGGAGCTGATGAGGGCGGTCCAGGAAGGGGACATGGCCACCCTGCTGAGCGACGAGCGGTTCATGAACCTGCTTTCCCATCCCGCGGTGAAGCAGATCGAAAGCCAGCTTGAAAACCCCGCGCCCTAGGGCCGGGACGCGGAGCCCACCCGTTGGGCCAGGTCCAGGATTTGGGCCTCGGCCCGGTCCAGCTCGCGGGCGGAGCTGAACGCGGAGCCCAAGGTGCGGAGGATGACGTCGGCCGTGGAAGGCCTCCTGCCCAGGGCCGCGTAGTCCACGGCCGGACGGGGATGGAGCCCGTCGTTGAAAAAGTAGGCTCCCAGGGGAAGGTCCGGGTTCCGGAAAGGCCAATGCACGCGATAGGAGAAGAAACGCTTCAGCGCCGCCAGGGCGGGAGGGCTTTCCAGGACCGCCCGCGGACCCGGGCCGCCGGCAAGACGGAAGAACGCCTTGATCATGGCCGTTTCCGGGACCACCAGGCCGTAGAGGTGCCACCCGCCGCACGCCGCGGCCAGGAGTTTCCCGTGGGCGGAGGAAAGGTCGTGGGTGGGGCAGGTGTACATCCTGCACGCCATGCCTCCCCAGTGGCAGAGGTCCCTGAAGTCCCTTCCCGCGTTTCCCGGGGCAAGGGGGTGGAGCATGCATCCCGGCCGGTCCGGCGGGTTCCCCACCAGGCCCAGGTACGGGCAGCGATAAAACCCCGGCATGGGTGGGGGCGCGGCCTCACGGTCGCTTTCCGTTTCCCCGTAGTCCAGGATGGCCGCGGCCTGCCTGGGCACGCGGGAAAATTCCCGGGTCCTGCGGGCCAAAAGCGCGCCCAGGGCTTCGGGGGAGGCGTCTTCCCGGTTGTAGAGCCCGCAACAGGCCCCGCAGGAGACGCCGGGCCCCGCCTGGCACAGCAGTTCATCGGCGTCCATGGAGCAAATGGTCCTGTTTGGGGGAAAGGGAGGCGGCCATGGCCGAGGTGATCCCCCTAAAGCCCCAAAAGCGGCTGTTTGACACAGCGCGCAAATACGTCTCCCGGCCCGGGCTGTTCGAACGCGAGCGGGAAAGGGCCGTGCCCCTCCTGCTTTCCGTGGTGGCGCTGGGCGAAACCAAGCTTAGGCACCCCATCCTCATGCTGCTTTCCAGCCAGGGCGTGGCCGAGGCGGCCGGGCCCCTGCACGGCATCATGAACGACCCGGGCGAGCCGCCCCACCTGCGGCATTTCGCCGCCTGGCGGCTGGGGGTGCTCCTTTCGCGGATGCCCGACCCGGAGCCATGGCCCAAGACCCTCATGAAGGAGGCCGGGGGCCAGGACGCTTTCCGCGCCCGGCTGGCGGTGACCGCCCTGGCCTGGGAGGGCAACCACCAGGCCTTCGACGTGCTGGCCGGTTGCCTGGAGCACCGGGATCCCCTCATGCGGAGCGCGGCCATCTATGCCCTGTGCCGCCTGCACGACCCCAGGGCCTGGCCGCCGCTTTCGGCCAGGCTGGCCGAGGGGTGCGCTTCGGAAAAAAAGGCCATCCTTTACAACCTGTGGCGCCTGCCCGTGGAGCACTCCTGGCTCCAGCAGGTGTACCGGGACCACCTTTCCGACAAGGACCCCGACATCCGCCTGCTTTGCCTGGCCCTTCTGGACAAGAAGAACATGCGGGAAAACGGGCCGCACGTAGCCGGGCTGCTGGGCGACCCGGACCCCCGGGTCCGCAGGGTGGCCCTCCGCCAGGGCGGGGACCTGCCAGGCGAGGTGTTGGCGCCGGCCGTAAAGGACCTGGAACGGATGTTGTCCGATCCGGACATGGAGATCAAGCGCATGGCCCTGGAAGCGCTCAAAAAAGCCCGGCGCGGTTCTTCCGGTTGACAAGCCTTTCCCGATTCCTTAAACCCCGGGGGGAAGAGTCCCCCACCAGAGCTTTCCCGGTACGTCCGGCAGGAGACGTTCATGATTCGGAGCGTGATAAGCGGAATAGGCAGCTACGTGCCCCCCAAGGCGGTGACCAACGACGACCTGGCCAAATTGATGACGACCAGCCACGAGTGGATCCAGACCCGCTCGGGCATCGAGGAGCGCCGTTTCGCGGACGAGGGCGTCTACTGCTCGGACCTGGCCCTGGAGGCCTCCAAGAAGGCCATCGAGGACGCGGGCATCACCAAGGACGACGTGGATTTCATCATCCTGGCCACCCTGAGCCCGGACCACCATTTCCCCGGCACAGGCTGCGCCCTCCAGGACAAACTGGGCATCGGCCCCGTGGGCGCATTGGACGTCCGCAACCAGTGCACGGGCTTTTTGTACTCCCTCACCGTGGCCGACGCCCTGGTGCGCACCGGCGCGTACAAGAACATCCTGGTGGTGGGCGCGGAGGTGCATTCCTCGGCCTTGAACTTCACGGACGAGGGCCGGTCCGTGGCCGTGCTCTTCGGCGACGGCGCCGCCGCGGTCATCGTGTCGCCCTCCGAGGAAGAAGACCGCGGGGTGCTGTATACGGAACTCCACGCGGAGGGCAAGTACGCCAAGGCCCTGCACCTGGATATCTGGGACATCTCCAGAAAACCCTACCTCACTGCGGAGGACCTGGAAAAAGGGCAGCACTGGCCGGCCATGGACGGCGGCACGGTGTTCAAACACGCCATCATCCGGCTGGTGGAGGTGGTGGAGCACACCCTGGAAAAGAATGGGTTCACCAAAGAGGACGTCAAGTACGTCATCCCCCACCAGGCCAACATGCGCATCAACCAGTTCGTGGCCGACAAGCTGAAGATGCCCCGGGAAAAGTTCCTCCACAACATGCAGAAGTACGGCAACACCACCGCCGCGTCCATTCCCCTGCTTCTGGACGAAACCTACCGCCAGGGCATGCTGAACAGGGGCGACCTTTTGCTTCTGGTCGGCTTCGGGGCGGGCTTCACCTGGGGTTCCGCGCTCCTCCGGTGGTAGAACCGGGGCTGGCTTAGCCCGAATTATTCATGAAAAATTTCACCGAATAAAATATTTATATGGATTTAAACAGGTTAAGTGCCAATGGAAGGGTCCTTGAAAAATGCACGCTGTTTATTTGAGGAATG
>JAFDHW010000246.1 GCA_019308705.1 Deltaproteobacteria bacterium | reverse complement strand
CGGTACGGCGGGTTCTCCGACAAAGACAAGCAGGACCTCTTGGACCCTGGCTTCGCCCGCACCCATTCCTTTGGAAATACCCGCGAACTGTGCCGCAGCGTCATCCGCCAGGCCGGGCCGGCCTCCCGTCTGTCCAGGATGATCTATGCGGACACCCGCCTGTGGCTGCCCGACTCCCACCTGGCCATGGCCGACAAGGTGTCCATGTCCCAGGGCATGGAAATCCGCTCCCCCCTTCTGGACTACACCCTGGTGGAAGCCGCCGCCCGCATGCCCGACCGCGCCAAGGTGGGCCTGTTCCACACCAAGCGCGCCCTGCGCCGCGCCTTCTCCCGCCGCCTGCCAAAGCCTCTGGTGGCCCGCAAAAAGCGTGGCTTCTCCACCCCCATGGACCGGTGGCTCAAAAACCCCCGGGGCGGGCTCTCCCAGGTCCTGCTCGCCAAAGACGCCCGCATCCGGGGCATCCTCCAGCCAAAAGCCTTAGAAACCCTCCTCGCCCGCCACCAAGCCGGCCGGGGCGACTACTCCGCCCACCTGTTCACCCTGGTGACGTTGGAAATGTGGATGAGGAGATATTTGGGGTAGGAGAAGGGAAACGATACGCACTCTGGGCAAAGGCGGCGCAAGGGCGGCGAAAAACCGGAGCAGCACCCTTTCTTGGCCCGTGGCGAGGATGCCGCGCCCATGCCCAGGGTCACGCAAGGCAACGGGTTCGGTCTATCGGGCAGCCCGGATCTGCCGGGCCACCTCGCGGGCTTCGGCCAGGATTTGGGACAGGTCCGCCGTTGTCAGCCGGCGGTTTTCGACCACCTGGCGGCCGGCCACGAACACGTGGAGCACGTCCGCGGCCGACGCCGCGTACACCGCGTGGCTCACCGGGTCGTAGCAGGGGGTGAGCGACGGGGAGTCCGGGTCCAGGAGTACGAGGTCTGCGGCCCAGCCAACCTCGATGCGGCCCGTCCGGCCGAGGCCCGAGGCCCTGGCCCCGCCCTCGGTGGCCAGGTACAGGGCGGTCTTGGCATCCACCACGGTGGGATCCCCGGACGCGGCCTTGTGCAGCCGGGCCGTGGCCGCCGTTTCGGAAAAAAGATCCAGCCGGTTGTTGGAGGCTGCGCCGTCCGTGCCCAGGCCCACGGACACCCCGGCGGACAAAAGCGCGGGCAAAGGCGCGATTCCGCTCGCCAGCTTCAGGTTGCTGTTGGTGCACACCGCCACGCCTGCGCCGGTCTCCGCCAAAAGCCCGATGTCCTCCTTCCCGGCCCACACCGCGTGCACCACCAGGGTGTTTTCGTCCAGCACCCCGAGGTCGTGCAGATGGCGGATGGGGGTCTTTCCGTGTCGGGCAACGAACCGCTCTACCTCGCCCTTGGTTTCCGCCGCGTGGGTCTGGAACAGGATCCCGAGCTTGCGGCAGGCCCGCTTGGCCGCCGCAAGGGTGGCCGGAGAGCAGGTGTAGGGCGAGTGGCAGAAGATGGACGGTTTGCACAACGGATGGCGATCCAAGAGCTTTTCGGCGAAGTCCGCGGCCGTGCGCACGCTTTTTGCCGGGTCCGGCACGCCCGGAGCGGGAAAATCCAAGACCCCGTGGCCCGCCACCACCCGCATGCCCAGCCCGCAGGCCGCTTCGGCCACCGCTTCCTCGCAGAAATACCCGTCGCATACGCTGGTGACGCCGGACAAAAGAAGCTCTGCCGCGGCAAGGCGCGTGCCCGCCGCCGCGTTGTGCGGCGTGATGAACCTGGCTTCCGCGGGGAAGATGTGGTTGGTAAGCCAGTCGTCCAGGGCCAGGTCGTCGGCAAGGCCCCTGAAGAGCGTCATGGGCAGGTGGCAGTGGGCGTTCACCAGGCCGGGGAGAAGGATGCCGCCTGCCGCGTCCAGGGTGCGGGCCGCCTCGGGCCTCGGCTTTTCGGGGGTTTTGCCCACCCAGGCGATTTCATCGCCCGCGATTCCCACCGCGCCGGAGCCGCATGTTTCCATGTCCGGCCCGCCCAGAACCAGCAAGGCGTTGTCGATGACAAGGTCCATGGCCATGGGATCACGCGCCCGGGACCCAGGTGTTGCGCACGGGGATGCCTTGGGCGGCCAGGTCCTGCTTGATGCCGTTGATCGTGTAGGTGCCGTAGTGGACCATGGAGGCGATGAGGGCCGCGTCCGCCTTGCCCGTGGTGAGCACGTCCGCCAGGTGCTGGGGGGTCCCCCCCCCGCCCGAGGCGATGACCGGGATGCCCACGGCCGAGGAGATCATGGCGGTGAGCGTCAGTTCGTAGCCCATTTGCGTTCCATCGGCGTCGATGGAATTCAGGCAGATCTCCCCCGCGCCCAGGCGTTCGGCCTCTTTGGCCCACCACAGGGCGTCTATGCCCATGGGCGTGCGGCCGCCGTTGATCACCACCTCGTAGCCCGAGGGGATCTTTTCGCTCTTTCCCACTTTTTTGGCGTCCATGCCCAGCACTACGCACTGGCTGCCGAAGGCCCGGGCGCCCTGGGCGATGATGTCCGGGTTCTTCACCGCCGCCGAGTTCACGGAGATCTTTTCCGCCCCCGCCAGGAGCACCTCCCGCATGTCCGCCACCGAGGAGATGCCCCCGCCCACGGAAAAGGGGATGAAAATGGTTTCCGCCACCCGGCGGACCACCTCGATCATGATGCCCCGTTTTTCGTGGGACGCGGTGATGTCGTAGAACACGATTTCGTCGGCCCCGGCCTCGTAGTAGATTTTGGCCATTTCCACCGGGTCGCCGATGTCCACGTTGTTCTGAAACTTGATGCCCTTGGTGGTGCGGCCGTCGCGCACGTCCAGGCACACGATGATGCGCTTGCTCAGCATGGATTCCTCGTTGCCGTTGGTTTTTGCAGCAGCCCCTGCGGCGGGGGCCGGTGTTGGTTATTGCAGACCCCGTGCCCGGTGTAAAGCGCACGGGGACCGTGGGCGTTTTTTGCCATGGAGCCTTTGTATACTCGATAATTTGATGTTACTATAAATTTCGTCATTTCCCCAAAAAGCCGATTGTACCGCCGCGCTTACGGAGAATAAGCCGGATTCTTGGCGGGTCGCCACCTTGAACCGTGGTCCGTTGGTAAAATCCGACCATCCCGGCGGAGCGTTCCGCTTGGAAAGGCGCACGATGGGCACCAAAAAATCCGCGCAAAAGGCCGAACAGGAGGAAACAGGCCTCTATTCACCGGAGGTGTTGCACTGCCTGCAACAGATGGGGCGCAGCCTGTCCATGGGGATGTTCATCCTCGTCGGCGGCACCATTGTTTATGTGAGCAACGGGACGGCGAAGCTTTTCAAAAGCACCCCCCGGGAAATGCAGGATGCCTTTTTCCTGGACTGGCTGCACCCCGAAGACCGGGAGAAGGTGAAGAGCTGGTTCCTGGCCGGCCAGCACGGGGAGGAGGTTCCGGACCGCTACGAGTTCAGGGGCCTCACCAAGGAAGGAGAGGCCGTGTGGCTGGAGGTCCGGGCCGTCCCGGTCACCTACCGGGGGCGGCCTGCGATCATGGGATTTGCCGCGGACATCACGGCGCGCAAAAAGGAGAGGGAGGTCTTGGAGCAACAGGCCATCGAAAGCGCCCGGGAAATGCAGAACCTCCGGGATGTCCTGACCACTTCCATCGAGCGGTGCCCCCTGCCGGTGCTCGTGTTGACCTTGGACGACGGCATCCTGCGGGATGTGAACGACGCCTTTTTCCAGGCCACGGGCTATAGCCGGTCCGAGGCGGTTGGCAAAACCACGGTGGAGCTCGGCCTTTGGGAGGACCCCGCCCACCAGGACCGCATCCACGCCACCCTGAAATCCAAAGGCAGCATCAGAAACGAGGAGATCGTCATCCGGAACCGGTGGGGAAACCGCCGCATTTTTCTCTACACCGCCGAGGTGGTGTACTACCAGGACTGCATGCACGTCCTGGGCATTTCCCAGGACGTCACGGACCTGAAGGACGCCTTGGCCCGGAAGGCGGAAAGCGAGGCCCGGTACCGGGACCTGGTCCGCGGCGCGCCCGTGGGCATGGGCGAGGTGGATATCGCCACCGGGAGGCTGGTGTTCGCCAACGAGCGCCTGGCCGAGTTTTCGGGTTATTCCGTGAAGGAGCTTTTGGGCATGCCCATGGAGGAGCTGTTCGACCTGGAGAGCCGGCAGGAAGTGCGCCGCAAGGCCGCCGCTCTGGAAAAAGGCGAACTCCCCGGGCCGTTCCAGGCCAAGTTCCGCGGCAGGGACGGGACGGAAAAGTGGGGGCTTTTGGCGCTCAACCTGGCAGGGCAGGGCAAGGGCGCGCCCAGGCTGCGGGCCATTGTCACGGATGTTACCGACCAGA
>JAFDHW010000245.1 GCA_019308705.1 Deltaproteobacteria bacterium | reverse complement strand
CAGCAACCTGACGTTGAATCCTTTGCTGTTGGACGCCGGCACGGACGCGGCTGGCAACATAGGTCCCGCGGGCCGCAGCTATTTGCGCTTGGCCTTTCCCGCCTTCACGGACCTTGCGGTGGACCTGCCCGACATTGCCGTGCAGCCCGACGTCGGCGGAGTGCCGGGCCCGGTCAACCCCTCCCTGGGCCAACTGCACCTGAATGCGGACACCGCTCCCATCGACCTGTATCTGTATGGCGGAGGCAACCTGGGCAAGGGGATCGGCCTTGCCGGAACCCTGACCCTGGTGGGAGACTCCTTTTTCGCCGGGGGCGACGCCGACGGCGTTCCCGTCATAGACCCGGGGCAGGGGTTCGTCACCCTCCAGAACTTAACCGGCGTTCTGGACCTGTCCGGGGGCATCACCCTGGACGCGGCCTACGACGGGACCTATTCCTGGGCGCGCATAGATTTTCCCGAGATGCTCGTTTCGGTGCCGCCCCCCGGCGCTACGCTCTCCGTCTCCCCCGCGATGGGGGGAGGGGGGCCGGCCACCGTCGCCGGGACCCTGGCCGGCCAGCTCTACCTGTCCGACAGCACGTATTTCGATTTCCGGGGAGGCGCCCAGAACGCCATCGGCATGTCCATCGGGGGAGACTTTGACCTGGTGGACCCCATCGCCAACCCCGCCAAGCCAAGCTGGCTGGCTTACAACGACACCGACACGGCCAACGGCTGGGTGACCCTGGATAACGTCCAGCTCGACTACACCGCCCCCGGGCCGGGCTGCCTGGACATCTCCGACGACTGGATCCGCTTCCACTGGCCCGCCTTCACCGGCACCATATGGATCGGAGACCTGTGGACCGGCGGCGCCGCCCCCCGGGCGGGCAATTCCGCGGGCGGCTTCCGGATCGATTTTTCCTGCCCCCTGGTGGAATGGGGCGTCACCCATCGGAGCAACCCCGCCTTCGGCCTGGGCGGCGGCGCGGGCATGGCGTGGCGGGCGGAAGTCGAGTTCATCAATCCCTCCAACATCGGTTGGGAAGACTCGGACGGGTGGACGGGCACCGGCGGTTGGCTCACCCTTTACGACATCCTGTTCTATGACGGCGCCCCCGGCACCCCCGTGCTGTTGGAGCCCTTGCAGATCAACGTAGGACCGTCCCTCGTGCAGTTCGGGCTGCCCGACATATCGGCGAACCTGGACGTGGCGGACGTGATCGTGCACGCCAATTTCGCGGGAGCCGGCGGTTCCATGGGCGGATTGCGGGCCCGGCTGGAGATTCCGGCCACCGGCGTGGTGTTGGCACCTCACTAGGCGGAGGATAGACGTGAGAAGGCTTTTTGCCGTTATTCCGGTTTTATTGGCCCTGGCGGCGGCCTGCCCCCCGGGCATGGCCATGCAGGTCTTGGAGGAGGACGACCTCTCCGGCGTGGCCGCGAGGACCGGAATAGACGTCACTCTCCGCAACCCCGCCGGGGTCAACCACGGCCTTCTCATCTCCAACTCCAGCTTCCTGAGCTGGCATGATGACGACGGCCTGCCCAGCTTCGGCGATCCTCCGGGTTCCTGGCCCAATCCGGCGTTTTTCACCCTGGGCGATTTTTCCCTGTACCAGCACGACGGAACCTTTACGTCCACCACAAACCGCGTTCCCCTGACCCTCTCCATCGACTCCCTGGCCTCGGGGGTGAACATAGGGCTGCCCCCCTTCAACCCGGGGTGGACCATGGAAGTAGGGGACCTGCGCGTGGGTTCCACCCCCGCCCAGACCGGCGCGGGGCATTCCTATTGGAAGGTCCTTTTGGGCAACATGACCATGGGTTTCAGCGACACTGCCGGGGGCAACCTCCAACCGGGAAGGATCGTGCTCTCAGGCGGTGGAAACGTGGGGGAAGGATTCAGTCTCCAGCTCTACGACGAGGTGGTGGCGGGGTATTTGGGGGTTCATGATTTCGATGGCCCCGGGTGGATCACCGTCCGCAACCTGAAGGTCAACGACGGGGACATGAGCTATCCCGTCGATCCCCCCGGCCCCTTTGAACTGGACTTCACCGCGGACGTCAGCGACCAGTACCTTAGGCTGCGCCTGGAGCCCAACGCCGTGGACACGATCAAGATCGAGGGCGACGTGACCCTGAACGGCAACGGCCCGTCGAACCCCTGGGGAGGCAACACCCTCCTGGCGGCCGCCTTGTACCTTGAAGGCCAGATGGACCTGCTTTTGCGGAACAACGGGGGTGAAGAGGCCATCGCCTTTGGTCCGGGGTCCGGCGGCGTGGTCACCGACGGGTTTCTGGAGATCGGGGACGCGGATGGCGCAGCCTCCGCAGGCGCCCCGGGCGTGGGTTATTGTTACTTGAACAACGTATGGCTCTATGGCCCCACCGGCGTGCCCACGGATTTCGGCAGCCTGGCGGGGGTGTTCATTGGCAATGGTTACAGCGGCACCGAGTGGACCTTTGGATGGTGCAGGCCCGTAAGCAACCAGATAGACTGCGGGTTCGACTGGGCCATGACCCCTATCCGCCTGCCCAGCGGCGCGGCGGCGCCCAACCAGACCCTGCTCAGGTTCGTGGGGGAGAACGTCACCTTCCCGGAGTTGGCCCACTGGTACCTGCCTTTAAACGGCGGCTTGGAGCTGCGGGGGGGCACGGACGCCGGCGGCAACCCCATTTCCTTTCTACGCCTGGGGGACAGGACCCAGACGGACCGATTCGGCGCCGTCTACGATTTCGACGGGTACACCAACCCGGATGGCGCAACCGGCGGTTGGGATGACAACTTTGATGAGGGCATGGGCACCGGGTATTTCGTGCTTGACCAGTTCGACCTGGGGTTCTACGGCAGCCTGGCCCTGAACGCGGTCGGCGGCGCCGCTGTCCTGTCCGGCTCTCCCACGATGCTTTTTTACACCAACGCGTTTTTGAACAGCTCCATCGTGAAAGACCCCACCAAGGAATGGGGCTCCATGGAGTTGAACCTGCCTTTCGACACCCTCACCCTGACCATCACCGCCCACTAAGCCTGTACAAGGTTCATGGGAAAAATCAACGCCCGGGCTTCCGGGCGTTTCCGTTTTTCAGGGGGTTATCGCCGCTGGTTCCGGTAGCTCCGCAGGCGGACCCTGGCTTCGTCGATGAGGCCCCGGGCGGCGTGGCGGTCTTCCAAGAGCCCGACGGCCCGCTGTTGGGCTTTGGCGGCCTGTTTGAAGTTTCCCGCGGCGGCGTGGGCGGCGGCCAGGGTGTCCGCGGCCAGGGGGTGACCTGGAAGCTTGTCTTGGGCGTCCCGCGCCAGGGCAAGGGCGCGGGGAGGGTCCTGGAAGGGTTGGCTCGCCGTGGCCAGGAACCGGGCCAGGTGCAGGGCGGCCAGCGGGTCCCGCGGCGCTATGCTCCGCGCCCGCTCCAGGGATGATTCGGCCTCTTCCTCCTTCCCGGACAAAAACAGGGCCGTGCCCCTCCAGGCCCAGGCCCGGGCGTGGTTGGGGTCCTTCAATACGGCCCGGTCCAGCGCGATGAGGGCCTTTTCGTACCGTCCGGTTTCCACGAACACCCGGCCGTGGCCCACCCAGAAGTCCGGGCTCGTGGAAAGCCTGCCGTACAGCCACCATCCGGACAGCAAAAGCAGGCCCGCGGCCAGGATGGATAAGAGGATCAGGCCGCCTGTCTCCCCGGTTTTTTCGCCTTTCAGGTCTCCCAGCACCTCCTTGACCAGTCTCCGTAAAAAACGCCTCCTGGGTTCGCCCTCCGTGTTCACCAGGGCCAGAGCCTGGTCCGGGTAGAATTGCAGGCATACATCCGGGGCGTCCTCCACACGCAGGCGGTCTTCGGCGACCTCGAAACGGAGCCCCCGGCGTTCCAGGACGTTCTTCAAGGCGTCCATGAAGGCGTTGGGCTCCACCCCGGCCACGTAGATGCCCCGGCCGATCTTGAACACCCCCACCACGAACAGCGCGCCCACGGCCGCCGCGGCCCGCAGGAAATGGGTCTCCTCGGCCGGAGAGGACCGGATGACCGCGTGCCACAGGCTTGTTGCCGCCATCAGGAACACGGGCACGGCGAAAAACAGGGTGAGCCCCCGCACGGACAGGGCCAAGGGCCGCTTGGCCCAAAGGGCCCACCCGGCGCGGACGACCGCGAAAAGCGCCATGGCAAGGGGTATGAAGGCGAGAATCTGCAAGGGTCTTCTTTCTGCCGGTCAGCCCGGGGCGGTGCCCCGGTCCTCGGTCACGGGTGCGGCGGCCGAAACCAGCCGCGCGTGGATCAAGTCCTCCGGACACGGCATTCCTATACCATAGCCCGGATTATTCATGAGCAATTTTGCCCGAGATCGAATTTTTCGTTAGTTTCAATCCGTTGGAGCTGTTTTTTGGGTCT
>JAFDHW010000244.1 GCA_019308705.1 Deltaproteobacteria bacterium | reverse complement strand
CTCGCCCGATTTCCGCGCTGGCCGCGTTATCGGGGCTCGGCGTACCAAAGTACGCCTTCACCCCTCTCGCCTTGCCAGCACGGAAATCAGGCTTCGTGAATAATCCGGGATAAATATTTTATTCGGTGAAATTTTTCATGAATAATTCGGGCTAGCCTATCCGGACACCTTCACCAGGAGGTACAAATCCCCCCGTTCGTCGCCTTCGGCGGCCTTTCCCCGCCGGCGGATGCGCAGCCTGGTCCCGGGCTTCACACCGGCGGGCACGGACACCTTGAGCCGCTCGGTCTTCCCTCCCGCGTCCACGGTCACCTCCACCCGGCTTCCTTCGGCGGCCTGTTCCGGGGAAAGGTGCAGGTGGTAGAACAAGTCGCCCGGCTGCTTTTTGGTGGCCGGCCCCAACAGCACGTCCGCCACCTTGCTCCCCAGCTTGGCCAGCATCTTCACACCCTTGCCCCGCCTGGCCAAAAAGGCCTGCGTCCAGGCCGAGGCCAGGGGGTAGAGCACCAGCATGCCCCCATAGAGGAAGCCCCTGCCGCCGAAAAACACGCGGTCGAAGAACTGGAGGTCCGTGCGGTAGCCCGCGCGCTCGAAGTCCGCCAGCATGTCCGAGAACATCTTCGACATGCGGGGGTCGGAGAACAGGTCCTTTAACACGTCTTCCTGGATGAAGGGGTGGTCCGCGGAAAGCCCCGCGGCACGGGCTATGTCGTAGCGCCGCCGCTTGTCCGGGTCCATGAGCACGGCGTAGGCCTCGGACACCTCCTTGAAGCGTTCCTCAGCCGCCAGGTCGCCGGGGTTCTTGTCCGGATGGCAGGCAAAGGCCAGGCGGCGGTAGGAGCGTTTGATCTCCTCTGCGGAGGCGGTGCGTTTCACCTCCAGGATGTGGTAGTAGTCCTTCATGGCGGCTTCTTTTGCGGAATGAAGTTCCGTTTTTAATGCTTTTGCGCCACCCTGTCAAAGTGCCCGGGCCCCTCCCAAGGCCTTGCTGCTGGGAAGCGAAGCAAAAAGCCCGCGGACCGGAAAAGGCCCGGAGGCGGTGGTCCAGGAAAATCCCCTGGTTGGGTCACCCACACCCTTGCGGAAACGCACCGGGCAAAGGTATGCTTTTGGGGTTTCGGCGCATTCGGATTACGAAAACCTGCCTTAAAGTCGGCCCCAACACCGAAAGGAGGACAGGACCGGGCGTCCCCCGGTTTTGAAACACCATGATTCGAGTCATCTGCCTGGGAGCCTGCGGCGGCGTCACGGGTTCCAACTACCTGGTGGAAACCAGCCGGGGAACCCGGCTTCTCGTGGACTGCGGCCTGTTCCAGGGCGGAAAGCAGGCCGAACGGCAGAACTGGGAGCCCTGGGGTTTCGACCCCAAGGAAATCGGCACCATGTTCCTGACCCACGCCCACATCGACCACTGCGGCCGGGTGCCCAAGCTGGCCGCGGACGGGTTTTCCGGCAGGATCCTGGCCACCCCGCCCACGGTGGAGCTTTGCAACATCCTTTTGCTGGATTCCGCGGGCATCCAGGAGATGAACGCCGAGTGGCAGAACCGCAAGAACCGCAGAAAGGGCGGCAGGGAAATCCAGCCGCTCTATACCGTGGGCCAGGCCCAGTCCAGCCTGAACCTGTTCTCCCCCGTGGAGCGGGACCAGATCCAGGAAGCGGAGCCGGGGGTGAAGTACCGGTTTCGAAACGCCGGGCACATTCTGGGGTCCTCCATCCTGGAGCTGTGGATCGACGACGGGGAGGGCTCCGAGGTGAAGATCGTCTTTTCCGGCGACCTGGGCAAGAAGGACCAGCTCATCGTCCGGGAACCGCACCAGGTGTTCGAGGCGGACTACGTGTTCTGCGAGTCCACCTACGGCAACCGGCTGCACCGCACCTTCGAGGAGTCCAAGACCGAGTTTCTGGAGGCCATCCTCCACGCCTACGAAAACGGCGAGAAGGTGATGATCCCCGCCTTTGCCGTGGAGCGCACCCAGGAGATCATCTACGTGCTGGGCGAATTTCACCGAGCCGGCAAGCTGCCGGACATGCCCATCTACCTGGACAGCCCCCTGGCCATCAAGGCCACGGAGATCTTCCGCAAGCACAAAAAGTACTACGACGAGGATTCCAAGGACATCCTGGCCAGGGGCCACGATCCCCTGGACCTGGAAAACCTGCGGTTCACGCCCAAGACGGAAGACTCCATCGCCATCAACGAAAAGCGCGGCCCCGCCATCGTCATCGCGGGAAACGGCATGTGCACCGCCGGCCGCATCAAGCACCACCTGAAGCACAACCTGTGGCGGCCCGGGGCTTCCCTGGTCATCGTGGGGTTCCAGGCCCAGGGCACCACGGGCCGGCGCATCGTGGACGGCGCGGACAAGGTGAAGATCTTCCGCGAGGACGTGGCCGTGCGCGCCAAGGTGTTCACCATCGGGGGGTTTTCCGCCCACGGCGACCAGGATGACCTGCTTTCCTGGGTCGGGCATTTTGCCGAAAGCCGGCCCAGGATTTTTCTCGTGCACGGCGAGACCACGGCCAAGCAGGCGTTCGCCGGGAAGATCGTGGATCGCTTCGGCCTGGACGTGCACGTGCCCCGGCTCAAGGAATCGCTGCTGCTAAAAGCCCGGGAGGCCGTGGTGGAGGCCGAGGGCGTGGAACTGGTGGAAGCGCCCACCACCGACACCATGCACAACCTGGTGGTGGAAATGGAGCGCATGCTAAGAGACATCAAGCGCCAGATCCCCAAGCGGTTCGCCGAGATCAAGGACGGCGACCACGACCTGGAACGCCTGCAGTTCATCGCCGAGGAACTGGCGGAAATCGCAAGGGAAAAGCCGGCCCCCTAACCGGCCGGCCTTTCCCCCTTCTCCTGGGGTGCGGCCGCACGCCAGGGAGTCTGCTCTGGACGGACATGGCCCGCAAACAACCTTCCTTTGAGCTGACGCGCAAAAACGGCGGGCTTTTGCTCTCCTTTTCCGGGCCCATGGACCAGGGCGCCTACCAAGCTTATCACAAAAAGCTCCTGCACCGCTTGTCGCGGGAAACCAGCGACCATCTGGAGATGGATTTGTCCGGCGTGGACAGCCTGGACGACTACGGCGCACTCATCCTTTTGGGCGTGCACCGGACCGCGGACAAAAAGGGCTTTCCCTGCGACGTTTCCGGCGCGTCGGGCCAGGTGGCGGAAACCCTGGAGCTTTTGCGCTTAAGGCAGCTGTGCCGGGCGCCGCATCTGGAAAAGCCCAGGAGGCCGAACCCCATCACCTCCCTGGGGGAATGGGGGCTTCGCCTGGTTTCCGAGGCGGCCTTCTCCATCCGGTTCACCGGCCAGTTGGCCCTGGCCTGGCTGTGGGCCTGGGCCCACCCCTGGCGGGTGCGGTGGGAGGACACCATCTACTCCATGCGCCGGGTGGGCGTGGACGCGGTGCCCATCGTGGGGCTCATCAACTTCCTTCTGGGCTTCATCATCGCCTTCATGAGCTCGGTGGAGCTTTCCCGGTACGGGGCCGGCATCTACGTGGCCTCTCTGGTTTCCCTGGCCATGACCAGGGAACTCGGACCCATCATGACGGCCGTCGTGGTTTCCGGGCGCTCCGGGTCCGCCTTCGCCTCGGAGATCGGCACCATGAAGGTCTCCGAGGAGATCGACGCCTTGTCCGTCATGGGCTTCGATCCGGTGCTCTTTCTGGCCGTGCCCAAGCTCATCGCCTCGGTCACCATGGTTCCCCTTCTGACCCTGTTCGCCTCCCTGTTCGGCATCATCGGCGGGCTGGTGGTGGGCCTGTTCTTTCTGGACCTGACCTTCGAGAACTACATGCGCCAGACCCTGGAGATCCTGGATTTGCGGGACATCCTGTGGGCCGTTTTCAAGGGCGCGTGGTTTGGCATGCTCATCGCCTGGATCGGAAGCCTGCGGGGCTTCCAGGTCCGCGGAGGGGCGGTGTCCGTGGGCGAGGCCACCACCCGGGCGGTGGTGGGCGGCGTGTTTTTGGTCATTTTCTGGGACTCGGTCTTCGCCTTCATCCAGCTCTATTACATGGACTGACCATGACCCAGCCCATCATCCAGGTGAGCGGCCTTTCGGCTGCTTTTGGCGAACACAGGGTCCTGGAAGGGGTGCACCTGTCCGTTGACCCCGGGGAAATCGTGGTCATCGTGGGAGAAAGCGGGTGCGGCAAGAGCACGCTCTTGAAGCACATGGTGGGGATTCTCACCCCCCAGGCGGGCAGCGTGACCATAGACGGGGTGGACGTGCACGCCGCGGACGACGAAGAGCGCATGGAGCTGCAGAAACGCATCGGCGTGCTGTTCCAGGGCAGCGCGCTTCTCGGGTCTTTGAGCGTGGGGGAAAACGTGGCCCTGCCCCTGTTCGAGCAC
>JAFDHW010000243.1 GCA_019308705.1 Deltaproteobacteria bacterium | reverse complement strand
CACATGACGGATCCCACAAGAAAAACCGTACTGGAAAACGGCGTCCGCGTTCTTAGCAGGTCCATGCCCCACGTCCGCTCGGTGTCGATAGGCATCTGGGTGGACGTGGGAGCCAGGGACGAGGACGACGCCGAAGCCGGGGTCTGCCACTTCATTGAACACATGCTGTTCAAGGGCACCCGGAAGCGCTCCGCCTTTGACCTGGCCGCCCAGATGGATCTTTTGGGCGGCAACTTCAACGCCTTCACCACCATGGAGTCCACCTGCTTCCATGGAAGGGTGCTCGACACCCACATCGAAGGCTTGGTGGACCTCTTGTCCGACCTGTTCCTCTCGTCGGTGTTCGACCCCGGGGAGGTGGAACGGGAGCGGAGCGTCATCCTCCAGGAGGCGGGCATGATGGAGGATGCGCCCGAGGACTTCCTCCACCTGCTCACCGGCCGGGCCTTTTTCGGGGACCACCCCCTGGGCCGGAGCATCCTGGGGCCCCAGGAAAACATCCGCCGCTTCACCTCGAAATTTTTGAAGGCCCGGCAGAAACGATGGTACCATCCCGAGCGTATCGTGGTGGCCGCGGCCGGGAACCTGGACCACGAAGCATTCACCGGGCTTTTGTCCTCGGCCTTCCGCCGCATAAACCCGGGCGAGCCGCCTTCCCCCCGCAAAAAACCCGAAGACCACAACCACCGCATACGGGTGCACCACCGCGACCTGGAACAGGTCCACCTGGGCCTGGCCGCGCCGGGCATTCCCGGCACGGACCCCAGGCGCTACGCCTGGAGCGTGCTGAACGTGATCCTGGGCGGCAACATGAGTTCCCGGCTGTTCCAGGAGATCCGCGAGAAGCGGGGCTTGGCCTACTCGGTGTACTCCTTTGCCCCCTCGTTCTTCGACTCGGGCATGCTGGGGGTGTATGCGGCCGTGCACCCGGATTGCCTGGAGGAAACCCTGGAGGTCGTCCAGACCCAGCTTTCGCGGCTGAAAAAGGAGACCCTGACCGACGAGGAGCTTTCCGGGGCCAAGGAATACCTGAAGGGCAGCGTGTACTTGTCCGCAGAAAGCACGGATTCCCAGATGCTGCGCCTGGCCCAAAACGAGGTGTACTTCGGCCGGTACATTCCCCTGGCCGAGGCTGCGGGCCGCATCGAGGAGGTCACCGCCTCCCAGGTACGGGACCTGGCGGAGGAGCTTCTGCAAACCCCCTCCCTGGCGCTGGCCCTGGTGGGGCCGGTGGACGAGTCCCGGGACTTTTCCGCCCTCTTGGGGGTGTAGCCGTGGGCAGGCCCGTCATTGCCATAAAGCGACTGAGGCCCGAAGCGGACGCGGACATCCCCCTGCCCTGCTACATGACCGAGCACGCCTCGGGCATGGACGTGTTCGCCGCGGTGCCCGAGGCCGTGACCCTGCAGCCCGGCTGCACCGTCATGGTGCCCACGGGGTTTGCCGTGGCCATTCCCCCGGGCCTGGAGATCCAGGTGCGGCCCCGAAGCGGTCTGGCCGCCACGAACGGCGTCACCCTGGTCAACTCGCCGGGCACCATCGACGCGGACTACCGGGGGGAGATTTTCTTGGCCATGATCAACCTTTCCAACCAGCCCCACACCATCCACCGGGGCGACCGGGTGGCCCAGATGGTGGTGGCCCCCACCGTGCGCGCGGACCTTTTGGAAAGCGATTCCCTGGACGACACCGCAAGGAGCGACGGCGGCTTCGGCCACACCGGCCGGTGAGCGCCGCCCGCCCCGGTTTTGGCATACTTTTTCTTCCTGCACGTCAACCAACTTCCAAGGGCTTCCCATGCCCCGCTCGGTTCTGTTCATCCTCGCCTGCGCCCTGGGGGTCTTCCTCCGGCCCGGGGCCTGCCCCGGGGAGGAACCTCCGGCCCCGCAGGACCCCTGCCTCCGGGCGGAAAGCCTGGCCCTGGCGGCCATGGAAGACTTTGCCCTGGACCCGGACGCCGGCATCCAGGGCCTGGAGCAGGCCGCGGCTCTGTGCCCGCAAAACCGGGCCATCGCCTACAACCTGGGGGTCGCCTTGTGCCGGGCGGGTTTCCACCGGCAGGCGTATGAAGCCTGGAGCGCCCTGGCCGCCGGAGGCGCGGACGAGCGCCTGGCCGTGAACCTCGGGCGTCTGGCTCTTGACCTGGGCGATTTCCAAAGCGCCCGGCGATGGGCCAGGGAGGCGGGGACCATGTCCCGGAACAGCCCCCGGGCCGTGCGCCTGGGCCTGGACGTGCTTACGGCCCAGGGGCGTTATTCCGAGGCTTTGGACCTGGCCTTCGGCGACCGGGTGTGGCTGGAAAAGGCGGACCGGAAAAAGGTGGTGGAGGCGGCGGTCCAAAGCGCCTTCGCCGTGTTCCGCGCAGGAGAACCCGACCGCGCGGCGCGGCTTTTGGACCGCTGGGCGGACTGCTACGAGGACATCCCGCGGCTGGACGAGGCCCGGGACCTGGCCGTGGCGGCCCTGCTGGACGGATCCCTTCCCCTGCCGGAAGCCGGAAAACCCGTTGCTTCGCCCGCCGCTCCCGCTGCGGCGGGGCTTTCCCCGGGCGCGGCCCTGGTGGTGGGCATCGCCCGTTACCGGCACATGGAAGGGCTTTCCGGCGCGGACGCGGACGCCGGAGACATGGCCTGGGCGCTGTCCGCCCTGGGCGGCATGGACCCTAAAAACGTGCGGTTTCTGGCCAACGGCGAGGCCACGTTCGACCGGCTGGCCATGGAACTGGACGGGCTGGAACGGTTGGCGGCGGCAAACCCGGACTACCGGGTGGTGGTGTTTTTTTCCGGCCTGCTGGAGCCGGTCGTCGACGGCGAGGGAGTGCGGGTGGACGAGCTTTTCCTCACCCACGAGGCAAAGCCCGGCGACCCGGAAACCGGCCGCCTGTCCCTGGGCCGGGTGGCCGAGGCCCTGGGACGCGCCCCCGGCGCGGTGGTGCTGGTGGACGGCTGCTGGAGACAAGACGGGGTTTCGGCCAACGACCTGGTGGGTTTCCGCCTGGACCCCGCCCCCGGCCTGGCCATGTTTCCCAACCTCGCCCGGTCCGCGGCCATGGACCGGAAGACCCGCCGTGGAACCGCGCCCGGCAGCCTGTTTTCCTGGTTTTTCTTAAAGGCGCTTTCCGGCGTCGGCGACGCGGACGAAAACCACACGGTGGACGCCAAGGAGGCTTTCTTGTATGCAGGAAGGCGGTTGTCGAACCTGGGACTGACCCAAAACCTCGAGCCGGCGGCCCCTCCCCGGCTGGACTTGGTGCGCGTGGGAGACCCATGAAGAACATTTCCTTTTTGCTGCTTTTTCTTCTTGCCTTGTGCCCCCCGGCCCTTGCCGGGGAATACGGCCAGATCGACCTGGACTGGGCGGACATGGACGACCCCTGCGAGATCCGCGGCTCCCAGGACCACCACATGGGCGAAGTGTGGATCGAGCCGGTGACGGGCATGGAGTTCGTGTGGATTCCCGGCGGCTGTTTCATGCAGGGCACCCCGCCCACGGAGCCGGGCCGCTACCCGGACGAGGGCCCCGTGCACGAGACCTGCGTGGACGGCTTCTGGATGGGCAAGTACGAGGTGACCAACGCGCAGTACCGCGTCTACGACCCCACCCACGACGCGGGCGACTACAAGGGCTTTGACCTGAACGGCGACGACCAGCCCGCGGTGTATCTCTCCTGGTACGAGATCATGGACTTCTGCTGGTGGCTCACCAAGCAGCACCACGGCAAGTACACCTTCTTTCTGCCCACCGAGGCGGAGCACGAGTACGCGGCGCGCGGCGGCACCACCACCAGCCGGTTCTGGGGCGACGACCCCTCCCAGGCCTGCAAGTATGCCAACGTGGCGGACCTTTCCGCCAAGAAGCGCTACGAGGAGTGGGAGGTCCACGACTGCGACGACGGCTACGTGGTGAACGCACCGGTGGGAAGCTTTCTGCCCAACCCCTTCGGCCTGTACGACATCCTGGGCAATGCCTGGGAATGGTGCCAGGACTGGAACGGGGAATACCCTTCCGGCCCGGTGACCAACCCCCTGGGGCCGGGGTCCTCCGAGCACGGCCGGGTGGTGCGGGGCGGCTCCTGGGACAACCTGCCCTCGGGCGTGCGCTGCGGAAACCGTTCCTACGCCACCCCCAACTTCACCCGGTACAACAACGGGTTCCGGCTGGTGCGGCTGCGCTGAAGAACCCGGGGAGACCCCGGACCGCGGCCAATCGTCCGGGCGGGTTCGCGGGTTCCCGCCCCGCCCGGGGCCGGAACAATCCTCCTGCGTTCTTCTGGAACAACACGGACATTCCCACCTTGGCCCGGCTAACCCGGATTATTCATGAGCAATTTTGCCCGAGATCGAATTTTTCTTTATTTTCAATCCGTTGGAG
>JAFDHW010000003.1 GCA_019308705.1 Deltaproteobacteria bacterium | reverse complement strand
CCGGGCCTGCGGCGTGGGCGTGGACGTGTTTTCCCTGGGCTTCGGGCCCCGGCTGGTGGGCAAAAAAAACGGCCGGACCGACTACCGCATCAGCGCCGTGCCCCTGGGCGGGTACGTGAAGATGGTGGGCGAGGACCCCTCTTCGGAAATCAGCGAGAAGGACAAGGCCCTTTCCTTTACGCACAAGAGCGTGTGGATACGCATGGCCATCGCCGTGGCCGGGCCGCTGTTCAACCTGCTTTTGGCGGCGGTCGTCTTCTTTGTCATCGCCTGGACGCACGGGGAGAACTACCTGGCGCCCGAAATCGCCGGGGTGTTGGAGGGTTCCCCGGCCGCGGCCGCGGGCATCCAGCCCGGCGACGAGGTGACGGCCATCAACGGCCGGAAGGTGACGTCCTGGGAGGACGTCCACGACTACATCAAGGAGTCCGGCAAGGGCCCCCTGACCATCGTCCTGGTGCGGGAGGACGAGCGCCGCGCGGTCACCCTCACCCCCAAGCGGGTCACGGAGAAGAACCTGTTCGGCGAGGATGTCACCCGGTACATCGTGGGCATCTCCGCCGCGGTCAAGCACCGGGACGTGGGGTTTTTCGAGGCCCTCTACCAGGGCGCGCGCGACACCCTGGTGTGGTGCGGACTCACGGTGCAGATCATCTACAAGATCCTCGCCGGCGCGGTGAGCCCCAAGACCCTGGGCGGCCCCATCATGATCGCCCAGTTCTCCGGCCAGAGCGCCCAGGAGGGCATCCTGTCCCTGTTCGTGTTTTTGGCCGTGCTCTCGGTGAACCTGGGGATCATCAACCTGTTTCCCATCCCCATCCTGGACGGCGGACACCTGGTCTTCTATCTCATCGAGGCCGTGCGCGGAAAACCGCTGTCCCTGCGCACCCGGGAGATCGCCCAGCAGGTGGGGCTGTTTCTGCTGATCCTGCTGATGGCCTTCGTGATCTACAATGACTTGGTAAGAGTATTCACCGGCAAAACCGTGGGCTGAAAACGGCTGCCGGCAAGGCGTCTTGCTCTTCGCGCCCCGGAGGCCCGCCCCGATGGCGCAAAGAGAAACGAAAAAGAGGAATTTTTCACCCTTCGGGTTCGTGCATAATCCGGGGTAGGGCAAATTGTCTCCCAAGGGCTCCCCAGCGACCATGCCCGCCGAAGTTCCAACGCCTGCAAAAACTTTCCTTATTTCTCCCTGCTTCCCAATACGGCCTTGATGTATTCGCGGTTCGCCCGGGCGATGTGGGAAATGGAGATTTCCTTGGGGCATTCGGCTTCGCATTCGCGTTCGTTTCCGCAGTTGCCGAATTTTTCCTCGTCCATTTTCCTGATCATGGCCAAGACGCGGCGGGCGGCTTCGGGGCGGCCCTGGGGGAGGATGGCCAGCTGGGAGACCTTGGCGCACACGAAGAGCATGGCACTGGCGTTGGGGCAGGCGGCCACGCAGGCGCCGCAGCCGATGCAGGCGGCGGCGTCCATGGCGGTTTCCGCCTTTTCCGGGGGCACGGGAATGGTGTTGGCCTCCGGGGCCTGGCCGGTGTTCACGGAGATGTAGCCCCCGGCCATGAATATCCGGTCCAGGGCGGAGCGGTCCACCACCAGGTCCTTGACCACGGGAAAGGCCCGGGAGCGCCAGGGCTCGATGTAGATGACGTCGCCGTCGGAAAAATGCCGCATGTGGAGCTGGCACAGGGTGGTGCCCTTTTCCGCGCCGTGGGCCCGGCCGTTCACCACCGCGCCGCACATGCCGCAGATGCCCTCGCGGCAGTCGTGGTCAAAGGCGATGGGCTCCTCGCCCTTTTGGGTGAGCCCCTCGTTCACCACGTCCAGCATCTCCAAGAAACTCATGTCCGGGGAGATGTCCCTCGCCTCGTAGGACACCAGCCTGCCCTTGTCGGATGTTCCGGCCTGCCGCCACACCAGGAGGGTCAGGTTCATTGTGCCCGTCATTTGTAGCTCCTTTGGGTCAGGTGCACGTTCTCGAAAACCAGGGGCTCCTCGTGGCGCCCGGGCTCTTCGCCCTCTCCCCGGTATTCCCAGGCCGCCACGTGGCAGAAGTTCTCGTCGTCGCGCAGCGCCTCGTTCTCCTCGGTCTGGAACGCCTCGTTGAAGTGCCCGCCGCAGGACTCCCGGCGGGCCAGGGCGTCCTTTGCCAAGAGCTCGCCGAACTCCAAAAAATCCGCCACCCGGCCGGCCTTTTCCAGGGCCTGGTTGAAATCCGCGGCCTTTCCCGGCACCCGCACGTTTTGCCAGAACTCCTCCCGAAGCTTGGGAATCTGCTCCAGGGCGGTCTTCAGGCCCTCGTCGTTTCGGCTCATGCCGCAGTATTCCCACATGATCCGGCCCAGCTCGCGGTGGATGTCGTCCACGGTACGCTCACCCTTGATGGACAACAGCGCGCCCACGTCCTGCTCCACCTTTTCCCGGGCCTCCTTGAAGGCCGGGTGGTCCGTGGAGACCGTGCCGGGGCCCTTTTGGGCCAGGTAGTCGGGCAGGGTGTAGGGGATGATGAAGTAGCCGTCTGCCAGGCCCTGCATGAGGGCGGAGGCGCCCAGGCGGTTTGCGCCGTGGTCCGAGAAGTTGGCCTCGCCCAGGGCGAACAGCCCCGGGATGGTGGTCATGAGGTTGTAGTCCACCCACAGGCCGCCCATGGTGTAGTGGATGGCCGGGTAGATCATCATGGGCGTCTCGTAGGGGTTCTGGGCGGTGATCTTCTCGTACATGGCGAACAGGTTGCCGTACTTCTTCTCGATGGCGGCCTTGCCGTCGCGGGCGATGGCGTCGGCAAAGTCCAGGTACACGGCCCGGCCCGTGGGGCCCACCCCCCGGCCCTCGTCGCACACGGCCTTGGCGTTCCTGGAGGCCACGTCCCGGGGCACCAGGTTGCCGAAGGAGGGATACTTGCGCTCCAGGTAGTAATCCCGCTCGTCCTCGGGGATGAGGCGGGGCGGCCGGTCGTCGCCCGGCTTCTTGGGCACCCACACCCGGCCGTCGTTTCTCAGGCTTTCGCTCATGAGGGTGAGCTTGGACTGGTAATGGCCGGAAACCGGGATGCAGGTGGGGTGGATCTGGGTGAAGCAGGGGTTGGCGAAAAACGCGCCCCGCTTGTAGCAGCGCCACGCTGCGGTGACGTTGGAGTTCATGGCGTTGGTGGAAAGATAGTAGGCGTTGCCGTACCCGCCGGTGCAAAGGAGCACCGCGTCGCCCGCGTAAGACTCCAATGCGCCGGTGACCAGGTTGCGGGCCAGGATGCCGCAGGCGCGGCCGTCGGCCACGATGAGGTCCAGCATCTCGCGGCGGGGCAGCAACGTGACCCTGCCCGCGGCGGCCTGGCGCAACAGCGCGCCGTAAGCCCCCAACAGAAGCTGCTGGCCGGTCTGGCCCCGGGCGTAGAAGGTGCGGGAAACCTGGGCCCCGCCAAAGGACCGGTTGGCCAGAAGCCCGCCGTATTCCCGGGCAAAGGGGATGCCCTGGGCCACGCAATGGTCGATGATGAGGTTGGATATCTCCGCCAGGCGAAAGACGTTGGCCTCCCGGGCGCGGAAGTCGCCGCCCTTTATCGTGTCATAGAACAGGCGGAACACGGAATCGCCGTCGTTGGTGTAGTTCTTGGCCGCGTTGATGCCGCCCTGGGCCGCGATGGAGTGGGCCCGGCGGGGGGAATCGGAGATGCAGAAGCTTTTCACGTTGTAGCCCTGCTCGCCCAGGGCCGCGGCGGCCGAGGCCCCGGCAAGACCGGTCCCCACCACCAGGACGGTGTACTTGCGCCGGTTGGCCGGGTTCACCAGCAAAAGCTCGTTTTTCCGGTTGGTCCACTTGTCGGCCAGCGGTCCGGAGGGAACGTTGGATTGCAGCATGGGTCCTCCTAGGGGATGGGTTCGGCCAGGAAAGAAACGGCGGTCGGCAACAGGCCGAAGCCCAGGATCACCACGGCCGCAGCGGCCAAAGACACCACCCGTACCGCGGGCATGTACTTGGGGTGATTGCCCCCCAGGGTCTGCACCGCGCTCCACAGGCCGTGGCCCACGTGCAGGGCCACCACCGGCATGGACAGGGTGTAGAACCAGAAGCACAAGGGCTGGCTGAACACGTAGGCGGCCACCTCCCACACGTTTTCACCCTCGGGCGCGAACTTGAAGGTGGCCAGGTGGATGGCCACGAAAACCAGGATGAGCACTCCCGTGTAGGGCATGGTGGCGGAAAACACGGTGCGGCCGCCGGCCCACTTGTTCCTCGCGTAGCGCCCGCCCCGGGCCGCGCGGTTCTGGGCGAAGAGCCAAAGCCCCGTGCCCGCGTGGACGACGAGGAACACGATCAGACCCGCCTCGGCGGCCTTCACCAGGGGTTCGAGGGAATGAAGGTGCTCGGCGTAGGCCACGAAGGCGTCCGCCCCCCAGTAGATGGTGAGGTTGCCGGCAAGATGCCCGGCCAAAAAACCCAGAAAGCCCAGGCCGGTGACCGCCATCAGCAATTTCTTGCCCACGGAGGTGGTAAAGGCGTCTTTCACCCAGCTCATGATTCCTCCCGTCAGGGGTAACGCCTTGCCCGGCGCGGTTTCTCCGCGCCCGGCAAGCAAGCCGCAAACCAAAAGCCGGAAACAAGCTGATGTCTAGCGTTGTCTCCGGCAAGTAAAGCAAACCTTGGTAAAAGCCGGAGCCGCTGTCAAGAAAATTTGCCGCACCCCGACCAAAACCCGTGTTGACACGGCCCGGCCGCGCGGCCTACATCCAGGGAAGGGAGGGACCATGGGCGGACAAGACCTGGAAGTCGAAGTCAAATTTCTCCTCCGGGACAAGGAAGAGGCCAGAAAACGGGTCCTTTCCCTGGGGGCGGAAAGCATGGGCCGGGTGTTCGAACAAAACGTGCTCTACGACACCCCGGACAGGGACCTGGAAAGAACCGGCCGCCTGCTCCGCCTTCGCACGGACCACGCCGCGGTCCTCACCTTCAAGGGGCCGAGAAAGGCCCCGGACGGCGGCTACAAGGTCCACGAGGAGCACGAGGTCACGGTGTCTTCGTACTCCAAGGCTGTAAAGATCCTCAAGGGGATAGGCTTCTTCCCGGCCAGGGCCTATGAAAAGCACCGGGAAACCTTTGTCCTCGGCAGCACCAAGATCCTTTTGGATGAAATGCCCTTTGGCGATTTTTTGGAGCTGGAGGGCGAAAAGGACGCCATCAGGGATACGGCCGCCCGCCTGGGCCTGGCCTGGGGTACGCGCATCACCGAAAACTACCTGGAGATCTTTTCCGTGGTCAAGGACGCCCTCGGCCTTTCCTTTGACGACCCCACCTTCGAGAACTTCCAGGGCCTGGGCAAAGAGGACCTTCTGCGCGCGGCCGCGGCCCTGCGGGGAATGGAGGGGCCCCGGGGATGACGGAGCCGTTCTTTGTCATGTCCCTAAACCTGCGCTTCGGCCGGGCGGCGGACGGGGCCCACTCCTGGGACCGCAGAAAACACATGCTCTCCGCCCTGTTTCACCGGCATCCCGCGTCCTTCATCTGCGTGCAGGAGGCCAACGACTTCCAGGTCCACTACCTGGCCGGGCTGCTTCCGGACTACCGGTTCACCGGCCACCGCCACAACCCTCCCGCCTTCTGGCAGGACAACGCCATCTTCTACCACCGCAGATGGAACCTGGTGGAATCGGACCGGTTCTTTTTGTCCCACACCCCGGACACCCCCTCCCGGTTCGCGGAGAGCAAATGGCCCCGGCAGTGCACGGCGGCGGTTTTCTCCCGTGGCGGCAGGCAGCTCGTGGTGGCGGACACCCACCTGGACTTTTCCACGAAGGTGCGGGTCAAAAGCGTGCGGCTGATCCTCTCCCGCCTTGCCCGGTTCGCCGGCCGGCCCGCCATCCTCGCCGGGGACTTCAACGCCCGGCCGGACCAGCCCTGCCACCGCATCCTCACGGGCAAGGAACCCGGCGAGCCCGGGCCGCCCTTCATCGATCCCTTTGAAGGCTCCTTCGCCCCCACCCACCACGGGTTCACCGGCATCCCCAACCAGAGCACCGGCCGCATCGATTGGATCCTCTACCGGGGCCCCCTTGCCTGCACCCGCTGTGAGATCCTCCACGACGACTTCGGCGGCAAGTACCCTTCGGACCATTTTCCCGTGTACGCCGGATTCTCCTTTACGGGGTAGCCGCTCAGATCTCGGTTTCCACGAAGCCGGGGGGAAGGTCCATCCGCCTGCGCACGTGCTCGGGGATGCCCTTGATGCGCCAGCGGCGGTGGACCCACATCCACTGCGACGGGTCCTTGCGCACCTCCTCTTCGATGACCCGGGTGAAGCGTTCGGTTTCCCGCACCACGTCGGCCTTGAGGTCGCCGGTGCGCTCCACGTAGAGGGGCGGATGGATTTCCACGTCGTAACGGCCGTCCGGCCTGCGGCGGGAAAAAGCGGGCACCACCGCCGCGCCCGTGCGCAGGGCGAACAGGGCCATTCCCTTGTTGGTGCAGGCGACCCGGCCGAAAAAGGGGATGTAGACCCCGTCGTACCAGGAGGCGTTCTGGTCGAGCATGATGGCCACGTTGCCGTTTTTCCGGAGAAGGGCGGCTATTTTGGCGGCGGCGCGGTTCTTGTCCACCAGGGTGTTTCCCGTGCGCTCGCGCATGCGGGCGAGCCAGATATCCAGGGGGACGAAGTCCAGGGGCCGGGCGGTGATGTGCAGGGGAACGCCCAGGCAGGCGCCCGCGGCCAGGGCCATGATCTCCCAGTTTCCGTAGTGGCCGGTCAAAAAAAGCACCCCCTTGCCCTGGGCGGACGCCTCCTTAAGGTGCTCCACCCCGTGCATGACCACGTGGTCGTCCAGGTTGTTTTCGTTGATGCGGTAGAGCGACCCCAACTCCAGGGCCACGGTGGCCAGGTGACGGAAGCACTGCTTGACCGTGGACCGCACAAAGGGGTCGTCCTCGGGCAGGCGGTAGGCCAGGGAAACGTTCTTGGTCGCTATGCCGCGGTGCCGGCGGTCGACGGTCCGCCACAGGTCTCCCAGGGGCTTGGCCGCCGCGGCCATCCACCGGCGGGGAACCAGGGAAAGGAGGCGGAAGAAAAGCCCGATGAGCGCGGCCAGAAAGGCGTTCACCCCGTTACGCAGTTTCCTTTTCACGCGAGACTCCGGCGGTCCCCGGGCCCAGGAGCACCATGGCCGTGAAAAAGGCCAGGACCGATTGGTAGCAGCTTGAATAGACGTTGAACCCCGTAAGCCCCAGCACGAGGACCACCACCGGCCAGGCGGCCAGGCCGGTCCCGCGGCCGCGGGCGTTGGCCAGGGCGCGCCTGCTGGCCAACACGAAAAAGGCGCCAAAGGTCAAAAACCCGAAAAGGCCCGTGGAGGCCAGAAGCTGGAGGGCCAGGTTGTGGGCGTGGTAGGCGTGGAACTTCTGTTTTCCCCAGGTGGCCCGGGAGGGATCCACCTTGCCGGTATCAACCGCCTTCTCGTAAGCATCCCGAAAGGCGGACACCCCGGACCCGAAAACCGGGTTGTCCCGGTATACCAGGGAAGACACCTTCCAGATGTAGATCCGGTTCTTCATGGCGGAGAGTTCGGTCATGCCCTCCTCCGCCCAGAGGGCCCCGCCGATGGCGAGGATCAGGATCACCGCCGCGGAACCCACCACCAGCAGGGTCCTTTTGCGGGGGTCCCGGAAAAAGAGCCAGCCGGCCGCCATGGCCATGCCCGCCACGGCGCCCGCCAGGGCGGTGCGGATCCGGGTCTGGACGAGCTGGCCCACGGCCAGGGCGGCCAGGCCCAGGCAAAGGGCGCGCAGCCAGCGCCTGTCCCCGCCCGCGACCGCGGCCCAGCCCAGGAAAAAGGGCGCGGCGTAGGGGGCGATGGAGGCCAGCCGGTTGGCTTCCTGCTGCTTGCCCGTATACCGGGAAAGCTCGTGGCCCACCAGGTCCTGGCCAAAGGCGTAGGCGGCCACGGTGTTCACCACGCCCAGAACCACGGCGCCGGCCAGGCCCCAGGCCATCATGGAAAACAGGGGTTTTCTGCGGTTTACGTCCACCACCGCGGCGATGAACAGCAGGTAGCGGACCAGGGCCAGGTCGTGCCCCATGCCCTTGGACCCGGGCCCCTTGACCAGCACGGCGGCGATCACCGCCGCCACCCACAGGCCCCAGGCGAAAAGGGCCGGTTCGGAGGCCACCGGGGAAAGAGGGTTTTTGCGCACAATGGCGCACCGCACCAAAAAGGCCGTCACGGCCAGGGCCACCGTGCCCTCGTAACCCACGTTGCCCAGGACCACCCCCACCGGCACCAGGGCCGCGGACCAGGCGACCACCCGGTCGCATACTCCCGCCGCCTTCCGCCGTTTTTCATTCATGGTTTTCCCCTCTCGGCCGCGGTCTTCTCCAGGATGGCGGACAGCTGCTCGAGGAGCACCGGCGCGGCGAAGCACCGGTCATAGAGGTCCCGCACGGCCCGCCCCTTTTCCGGCAGGGATTCCGGATCGGACAGCAGGCCGGCCACGGCCTCGGCCAGGGACGCGGGGTTCCCGGGAGCCACCCAGCACACGGCGGGGTCGCCCTCCGCGATGCCGGCGAAAGCTTCGGCCCGGCGGGTGACCAGGGGCCTGCCCACGGCCATGGACTGGTACACCTTGTTGGGGATGACCATGTCCGCCTTGTGGGTGGCGCCGAATATGCCCAAAACCACGTCGGCGCGGGCGATACGCGCGGGAAGCTCCCGGTAGGCGATCCAGGGCTCGAACCGGACGTTGTTCAGTCCCTGGGCCAGGGACCGGCAGCGGTCCAGGAGGTCTCCCCGGCCGAGCAGGGTCCACACCGCGGGAAGATTCCGGGAGAGCCGGGCCGCTTCCACGATGACCTCCGGCCCCTGGAGCGCCAAAAAGCTCCCGTAAAAAAACACCTCGAAGGGCGGCTTGGGCGGCGAATCCATGGGCCGGTGGGTGAAAATCTCCTCCTGGGCCCCCACGAAAAGCACGGCCAGCCGGTCCTTGGGCACCCCCAGGGTTTCGAAGAAGTACCGGGCGTGGGCCGGGGTGTCCGCCACCACCACGCCGGCCTTGTTGAGCACGGAAGACTCCCACTGCAGGCGCTTTTTCGCCCGGGGGCTTTCCGGGTCGTACTTTTCCCGTTCCTCCGCCTCCTTCTGGAAGGAGGAAATCAAGGGGTCGGCCACCAGGGGCACGCCCCACCGCCTCGCCCACCGGGCCGCCGGGGCGATGTCCGCCTGACGGAAACAGGGAACCCACACCAGGTTCGGCCGGGCGGGCCGCACCAGGTGCGCCTCCAGCCCCCCGGTCCGGCTGTAGGCGGGACGGAAAAAATCCAGCTCCCACCCCAGGCGGGAAAACAGGGACATCACCACCTGGTTCCGGGAGTAATCCGCATCTCCCCTCCCCCACCACAGCACCCTCGGCCGCACGGCTTGGGTGGGGGCCTGGTATTTTCCGGTTTTCATGGTCGGCAAAATGCGATGGGTTTTCCCGTCCGGCCCTAGGGTATGGCCACCTCGGCCCGGATGCGCGAAAGGACCGCCTCGGGACCGATGCCCGCCAGGCAGGCGTGTCCCTTGTTGCCCGGGCAATGGGGCAGATAGCAGGGGCTGCAGGGCACGGGATGGGTCATGGTCCTGTTCCCCTGGTTCAGAGCGTGGCTCCGCACCGGCGAGGTGGGGCCGAAAAAGGCGAACACGGGAATCCCCGCCGCCGCGAAAAGGTGCATGGGCGCGGAATCCGACGCCACGCCGAACCGCGCCCTGGATGCCAGATCATATACCTGGACCGGTGAAAACCGGTTGGTGGCGTCCACGCCCACCCGGCCCGCCAAAAAACGGTTCCACTCCGCGTCCGGACCCGACCCCACCCACACGCAGGCAAGGCCCGCGGCGTCCAGCATCTTCGCCAGGGCCAGCCAGTTCTCCCGGGGCCAGCGCTTGGAGGTCCATCCCCCCGCGCTGCCCGCGTGGAATACCGCCATGGGCCGGTCTCCCACCCGGGCGGCCAGCCACCGGTCCACGGCGGCGCGTTTGCCCGGGCAAACCGCGAACCCCGATTTCCCCTCCGCCGGGGCCACCCCCCCGGCCGCCAAGGTCTCGTTCAGCCGGTCGAACACGTTCTTCTGGGTGGACTGGAGGTAGTGGTCCGGTGGGTGCAGGTCGTAGACCGGCTCGGGCTGGGTGCCCACGGAAACCTTGGGCCGGCCCCACCGCACCAGCCGGCGGCTGGTCCGGTTGCCCTGGAGGTCGTACACCACGTCGAAACCGGTTTTCCGCATCCACCGCACCCGGCCCCACAGGCTGGTCTCTCCCAGGACCCTGGAGTCGTCCAAAAGCACGGTCTTTGCCTTGGGATGGTCGTAAAACAAGTCCACGCCGCCCGGGCCGGTGAGGAGGTACACCTCATCGGCCCGGTGGTGTTCGCAGATGACCTCCACGTGGGGCGCGGCCATGGCGATGTCGCCCAGCGCGGACGTCTTGATGATCAAAACCCGTTTCATGTCAGCGGCCGGCACAGCCCTTTCCCAAAACCAGTTCCTCGTAGACCGCGAGGGTCTTTTCGCACATGTTTTCCGTGGTGAACCGTCCCACGCGGGCGCGGGCGTTTTCACCCAGTTGCCTTCGCTCCCCGGGCCTGGCCACGCCCCGGGCCAGGGCCGCGGCCAGGGCAGGAGCGTTTCCCGGGGGCACCAGCCACCCGGTGTGGCCGTGGACCACCGTCTCCAGGCTGCCGCCGTGGGCCGTGGCCGCCACGGGCAAGCCCATGGCCTGGGCCTCCACCGCCACCCGGCCGAAGGCCTCCGGGTGCACGGAGGCGGAAACCGCTATGTCCGCCGCGGCAAAGGCCGCGGGCATGTCCGGGCAGTGGCCGGGAAACACCACCCGGCCGGAAAGGCCCAGCTCCTCCACCCGGGCCTGAAGGCGCGCGGCGTAGTCCGGGTTGTCCCGCTTGTCCCCCACGCACACCGCGGTATACGGAAACTCCCGGATGAGCGACAGGGCGTCCAGAAACACCTCCCACCCCTTGATAGGGGTGATCCGGCCGCACATGATGAGCACCGGCCCCGCTTCCGGGTCCACGCCCCACTTCCTTTGCAGCGCCTCCACCCGGCTATGCTCCACCGCGGCGGGGTCGAACTTTTCCGGGTCATACCCCCGGGGGATGATGACAAGCCTTTCCGGGGGCACCCGGTATCGCTCCCGCACGTGGCGGTAGATGAACCGGGAGATGGCGATGACCCGCTCGCCCCGGGCCATGACCGCGGAACCGGGGTGGGGGGAGTACAGTCCGTGGAACGTGGTCACCACCCTAGGCCGCGTGGGGGCGGGCAGGGACCCGAGCACGGCCATGGCCACCCACGCGGGCATACGCGACCGGAGGTGCAGGATGTCGGGCTTTTCCGTCAGCACCAGGTCCCGCAGGGGCGAAAAGGCCCTCAAGGCCCGAGGGCCATGGTCCTCCACGGGCATGCGCACGTGGCGGGAGCCCCCCACCACCAGCTCCGGCACCAGCCGCCCGCCGGAAGACACCACGATGGACCGGTGACCCCGGGAGGCCAGGTACGCGCCGATCTCCAGGGTGCCGCGCTCCACGCCCCCGGAGTCCAGGCCCGGAACCATCTGGATTACGGTAAGCGGCCGGGCCACCATCGGGCCAGTATCTCCCTTGCCGCCCGCTCCGCTTCGTTCAGGGCGGGCGGCGAAAAAGAGCTTTTCACAAGCTCCGCGCGGCGTTCAAAGTCCAGGGCGAGCCCCCTTGCGAGCACGGAATCCACCGCCCGTGCGACCCGGGATTCCGGATTTTTCCACTCCACGGGGATGATCCCCGCCCGGCACCCCGCGGAAAGGGCCTCGAACAGCATGGACACGCTGTCCGCCGTGACCCAGCACCAGGCGCTCTTGGCGTAGCGCTCCTCCACCCAGCCCGGAGGGGTGCGGGAAAAGGGAAACAGCATGGCGTTCTTCTCCCCGGCCACGGCCCGCTCCAAAAGCGCCGTCGTGCGCGCCGGCGTGCGGGGCGAGGTGGTGACGCTCCATTTGACCCGGGGCGCGGACCGCACGGCCTTGACCACCTGGTCCGTGACCAGGGCGTCGTCCCACACGTGGGATTTCCTGTCCCTGCCCCCCACCAGCACCAGGCCCCGGTCCGGGTCGTGGTCGTCCGCACGGGCCGCGGCCGCGGGAGGGCCCAGAGTGGTGAACACGTTGTCCGCCTTTCCGGGCTGGTCGTGCTCGGGCACGATGCACAAATCCATGAGCCGGGAAAAGGGGTAATCCGGGGTCATGCAGGTCACCGCCCTGCCCCCGGCGCGTTTGCGGTAAAGGAGCATGGGCGCGTGCACCGCCGAGCCCGTGCCCAGGATAAGATCCGCGCCGTCCCCGTTTTTGCGCCCGGCCAGCCGGCCGCCCAGGGTGACGCCCCACTTGAGCCGCGAACCCACCCGGAACACCGGCGAGCCGCCGGGCACGACGTACTCCCGGACCTCCAGGGGTGTCAGGCCCTGAAGGGCGGCGAGCACACCACGGGTCTGTTTTTCGTGGCCGGGCCGTCCGTCCAGGAATAGGGCCACCCGCAGGGGGCTATGGTCTTCCATGCTCACGCAACCTTTTTAAGCCGGATTATTCATGAGCAATTTTGCCCGAATGGCAGAATTCCTCCAATAATCAGACCGTCTTTGGCGCAAGACCCGAAAAACAGCTCCAACGGATCGAAACGAAAGAAAAATTCGATCTCGGGCAAAATTGCTCATGAATAATCCGAGTTAACCGTTTATCGCCTCTTTCACCGAACGCACCAGGAAGCGCTCGAAGGCTTCCGGTTCCGTGAACGCGGCCTCGATCCTTAAGGCGAACAGGGGCGGGGCCTCCCTTGGCCAGCCGTCCAGCCGGGCCAGGTCCTTTTCCGTGGTCGCCACGCAGTCCGCGCCCGCTTCCCGGGCCTTTTCCACGATGCGCTCCACGTCCGCCGGGTCGTACGCGTGGTGGTCGGCAAATTCCAGGGCCACGACCGGCGGAGTTCCCAGGGACCCGAGGGTGGAAAAGAACCCCCGGTTGTCCGCGATGCCCGAAAACGCGGCCAGCCTTTTGCCCCGCATAAACTTCAGTTGGTATCCCATGTGCCTGCCCGGCGTCAACCGCGAGTTCTCCCCTCCGGCCGCGGTCCACCCCACGGGACGATGGAAGGCGTAAAACACGGGCCTGTCCTCCGGCCACACGGAGGGCGGGGACTCCGGGTCCTCCGGGTTGGCCCGCGTGAGGACCAGGGCGTGGGCGCGCAGGAGGTTTTCCTCGGGCTCCCGCAGCGGCCCCCGGGGGAACACCCGGCCGTTGGCCAGGGGCGAAGAGGCGTCCGCCAGCACGATGTCCACGTCGCGGGCAAGGGCCAGGTGCTGGAACCCGTCGTCCAAAAGGAGCACCTGGGGCGCGAACCGGCGCAGCACTTCTTTCCCCATCCGCGCCCGGTCCCTGCCCACGGCCACGGGCACGCCGGGCAGGCTTCGGGCCATGAGCAGGGGCTCGTCCCCGGCCCGGGATGCACCGGCCAAAAGGCTTTTCCCGTCGGACACCATCCCTCCCTTCTTGGACAGGCTCCCTCCATAGCCCCGGCTCAAGACGGCCACGGAAAAGCCGTTTTGCAAAAGCGTCCGGGCCGCGGCCATGGTCACGGGCGTCTTGCCCGTGCCGCCCAGGGTGAGGTTGCCCACGGACACCACGGTGCAGGGAAGCCGGGTGCTCTTGAACACGCCCCGCCGGTACAGGGCCGCCCGGAGGGCCACCGCCCCCCGGTAGAACACGGAGATGAAGGCCAAAAGCGCCTCCCACACCGGGTGCGCGCCCTCGGGCGACCGGGCCAGGACCACGTCTTCGGCGGAGGAGAACAGGCGCTTCATGGAGCCTCCCCCTCTGCCCGGGTCAGAAGGTCCAGGGTGCGTTGCACCGAGCCCCTGTTCTCCCGTACGGCGGCAAGCCCGGCCCGGCCCATGCGGTCCGCCTCCGCGGGGTCGGCAAGGAGTCGCTCCAGCACCTTTTCCAGGGCCGGGGCGTCCGTGGAAAGGGCCGCGCCCCGGGAAAGCAGGGTATCGGCGATCTCGGAAAAGTCTTCCATGTGGGGGCCGAATACCACGGGACGCCCGGCGGCCGCGGGTTCCAGGGGGTTGTGCCCGCCTTCGGGCGCCAGGCTGCCGCCCACGAAGCAGACCCGGCCAGCGGAATAGAGCCTGGCCAGGAGGCCCATTTTGTCCACCACGGCCACGTCGGGAAACGCGCCCCCGTCCAAGCCCGAAAACAGGGACACGGAAAAACCCCGGGCCTTGAACAGCCGGGCCACGGCGCCGGCCCGGTCCGGGTCCCTGGGGGCCACCACCAGGGCCGCGCCGAGGCGGGCCTTCAAGCCGGAAAGGGCGGACGCCAGCAGGTCCTCCTCCCCGGGATGGGTGCTTCCCGCCACCACCAAGGGGGTCTTGGGGTCCAGGCCGGGGACGGTCAGGGGTTCGGGCTCCGGTGCGTCGAACTTCAGGTTGCCCGTGACCGATATCCTTTCTTCCGGGACTCCCAGGGCGGCGTAGCGCCGGGCGTCCTCTTCCGTGGCCGCGCCCACCGCAAAAAAGGCGGACAGCGCCGGAGCCAGAAGCCGCCGGGCCCGGCGGTATCCGGCAAAGGAGGAGTCCGACAGCCGGCCGTTGGCCAGCACCGCGGGCACCCCCCTGCGCTTGAGGGTCAAAAGCAGGTTGGGCCACAGGTCTGTTTCCACCAGCACGAAGGCCGCCGGGTTTATGGCGTCCACCACCCGCTTCACGGAAAAGGGGAGGTCAAAGGGGAAGTACAGCACCGGCACCCCGGGGAAGAGTTCCCCGGCGCGGCGCCTGCCCGTGAGGGTGGAGGCCGTGGCCACCACGGGGCGCCCCCCCTGCTCCAGAAGCGCGCGCACCAGGGGGGCGGCGGCGTTCACCTCGCCCACGGAAAGGGCGTGGATCCACACGGGCCGGGGGCCGAACGCGGGAAGCTTCGAGTAGTCCTGGAACCCCAGCCGGGCAAGGAGGGTCTTTTTGCGTTTTTCCCGGGCAAAGAACAGGAAAAGGACCGCTGGAGCCGCCAAAAGGACCGCCGCGGCCAGGGCCAGGTTGTAGGCGAGAAGGACGAGGAAACCAGCGCCTCCCGCGGACCCACGGATCCCATGGCGTGCAGCGGCCGCCATCAGCCCTTCACCCTCCCGGCGATGGTGGCGGCCAGGGCCCCGTACAGGATGTTGGCGGTCCAGGCGGCGGCCACGGGCGGCAGCCTTCCCGCGTAGCCCAGGGAAAGCGCCAGGGAGTGGACCACCCAGTAGCCGAAGGCCAGCGCCACGGCCAGGACCATGATCCAGGGCAGGCCCGCGCCCCGCACGGACCGCAGGGCCAGGCCCCCGCCCAGCACGGCCATGATGAGGCACACGAAGGGAAAGGAGATCCTGGCGGCCAGGTCCACCCGGTAACGGGAGGCGTCGTAGCCCTCGGCGGCCACCTTTTCCGCGTAGTCGGCCAGCTCGGAGAAGGTCATCTCGCCGGACTCGGCCACGTTGCGCGCAAGATCGTCCGCTCCGAAGGGCAGCGCAAGAACAAGATCCCTTTCCATGGACACCTCGGGCACGCCGCCGGTCATGCGCTGGTCCACGGCCTTGCCGAACCGCCAGGTCCCGTCCCCGTAGGCCGCGCGCTTCGCGTCTATCCTCCGCGCCAGGTTCCAGTCGGAGTCGAACCAGTACAGGGTCATGCCCGTGGCTTTTTCCTGTTCCGGCACGTACATCTTCACCCGGGCGATGAACCGGTCGCCCCGAAACCACAGGTCCCGGGTGCCGCCGGACTGGATGGTGTCCCTGCGCACCTTTTCGTGCCAGATGCGGTTGGCCTCGCGGGAGGCCGCGGGCACGGCGGTCTCGGAAACGCACAACAGACCCAGAGAGGCGGCCGCGCCCAGGGCGAACAGGGGCAACAGCAGCCTCACCGGGGCCGCTCCGCCGCACAAAAAGGCGGTGATCTCGTTGTGCCGGGCCATGAGCCCGTAGACCACCAGGGCGGCCAAAAGCACGCCCACCGGCCCCACCTGGGCCACCACGAAGGGAATGCGCAGGGCGAAGAACCTGGCGGCCAGAGACAGCTCCGCCCCGGCCTCCATGAAATCGTCGATCTTCTCGAAGAAGTCCACGGCCAGGTACACGGCCACCACCGCGGCCAGCACGCCGGCCAGGTTCTTGGCTAGCGAGCCGGATATGTAGCGGAACAGGATGCTCACGAAAAAAGCCTCCGCACCCGGCCGGCCAAGGCGGCGAAGACCCTGGCGGGAAGTTCCCGCCGCCGGTCCGCCGCGGCCTGGAAATACAGGTGCAGGCCCAGGGCCCCCACCACCACGTTGGGCATCCACATGCCGATGGCCGGGGGATAGACCCCCGCCTCGCCGAACACCTCGCCCGCGGCCAGGACCAGGTAGTACAGGAGGAAGACCCCGATGCCCAGGCCCACGCCGAAGGAACGCCTGGCCCGGCCGCCGGAGATACCCAGGGGCACGGCGCACAGGCCCAGGACCAGGCAGGCCGCGGGCATGGAGAACTTCTTGTGCAACTGCATGAGGGCCAGGTAGTACTTGTCGTCCTTTTCGCCCCGGGCGGCCTTTTTCTCCATGAACGCCGAAAGCTCGGCCAGGGACATCTCCTCCTCGTCCTTCTGGCCGCCGGGGCGGCCGGCCAGCACCCGGGAAAGGTCCAGGGACAAATCATAGGACCCGAAGGAGGTGGCGTAGACCGCGCCCTCGTCCACGTCCACTTGGTTCATGGATCCGTTCTTCAAGGTAAGCTGCCACAGCCCCTTTTCCGGGTCCGACACCAGCCTGCCCTCGGGCGCGGTGACGGTGAGCACCACGTCCTTTCTCCTGTGGTCCTCGATGAACACGTGCTTCACCACCTTGTTCTTCTCGTCCAGCTCGTTGACGTAGAGCACCACGTTCTTGAAGGTGTCGTTGAAGACCCGCTCGCTCAAGCCCACCTCGATGTTCTTCCTGGCCACGGAATAGACCAGGTCCTTCATGGCGAGCCGCCCCCAGGGCAGGGCCTTTATAGCCATGAACGAGGTGGCCGCCGCGGTGAGCAGGCAAAAGAAGAGCACCGGCCGGGCCAAGGTCCAGAGGGAATAGCCCCCGGCCTTCAGGGCCACGATCTCCGAGTCCGAACTCATGGACATGACGGTGAGCAGTACCGCCAGCATGGAGGCCATGGGAAACACGAAGGTAAACAGGTACGGCAGGGTGTAGGCCAAAAGAAGGGCCACCGGCAAAAGCCCCACCCGGTAGTTGACCACCAGGTCCGTGAGGTCCAGGACCCGGGTCATGAGAAACACCGCCATGAGCACCAGGATGGTGATGGCAAAGGGCGGCAGGAACCGGAAGAAAACATACCGGTCCATGATGGTTATGCGCAGGCGTCCCACGAGACTCCTCCGGGGGAAGATCGGTGGAGAGTATCCCCCAATCCGTGCGTGAATGCAAACCCGGAAAAAGCCTGCACCAAGCTGGGACGAAGGTGGGGAGCACGCCCTCGTAACCGGCCGGGGGCGCGGCTAGGGGGCGTCCCGCCAGGGACGGTTCTGGCGGTAGGTCACAAGCCTCCGGCGGAACGCCTTCAGGGCCTTTTCGTCGGGTTCCGGCCCTTGTTCCAGCATGTTTATGGCGATCTGCTGGTGGGCCACGGCCCCGGCATAGTCCCCGGTCTGGGCCAGGGCCGCGGCCAGGACGTCGTGGGACCGGGCGCTGTTCTCGGCCGCAAGGGCCCTCTTGGCCAGGCGCAGGGCCCTGGAGCCGTTTTGCAGTTCCCGGTCCGGGGCGGTGGCCAAAATCCAGGCCAGCCCCTGCATGGCTTCCACCAGGTCCGGGTCCCTTTCCAGGGCGCGGTCGAAATCCGCGGCCGCCCGGTCCAGCCGGCCCAGGCGGACGTGGGCGATGCCCAGGCCCACGAGGGCGGTGGCGTCGCCCGGATCGAGCTTCACCGCCATGGCGTAGTCCGAAGCCGCCCGGCGGTGATCGCCCCTGGCGTTCCATATCCTTCCCCTGAGGGCGTACAGGGAGGCCCGGCCGGGGTCGATGCGCATGGCCTTCTTGAGGTCATCCAGGGCGCCGGAGACGTCGCCCCGCAGAAACCGGGCCCGGGCCTTCCTGGCCAGGGGCTCGGAATCGCCGGGCAGCACCTCCGCGGCTCGCGTGTAGTCCACCACGGCCCGGGAAAGGTCTCCCTTTTCTTCGTACGCGGCGCCCCGGCCCATGTATCCCGTGCCGTTCTTGGGCTCCAGCTCCAGCCCCTTGGTGTAGTCGGCGATGGCCCGGTCCACGTCGCCGGTTCGCAGGCGGAGAGCCGCCCGGTTGAAATAGGCTCCGGCGGCCGCAGGGTCGATGGCGAGGGCGTTCTCGTAGTCCTCGAGCGCCCCGGCGGTGTCGCCGCCTTTCGCCCGGGCAAGCCCGCGGGAGATGTACAACGAGGCGCTGTCGCCCTTTTCCGTAAGCGCCGCGGTGTAGTCCTTCGCCGCCTCCTCCCACCGGCCGAGACAGGCATAGACCGCGGCGCGGGCCACGTGGTTTTCCGCGTCCCCCGGGTCCAGCGCAACGGCGCGGTCCAAATCCTCCAGGGCGCTTTCAAGGTCGCCCTTCTTCTGCCAAGTCCGGCCCCGGCCCCGGAAGGCCTCGTCGTTTTCCGGCTCCAGGCTGATGGCCGAAGTGAAGGCGGCAAGGGCGTCGACGTAGCCCCCGGCCCGCATGAGTGCATGGCCGCGGCCCAGGTAGGCGCGGGTCAGGCGGGAGTTCATTTTCAGGGCCCGGGAATAGTCCGCCAGGGCCCCGGAGATGTTTCCCGAAAAGGTGCGGGCGTCGCCCCGCGCGGCCAGGAGTTCGGCCGTGGCCCCGGTCTCTTCCATGGCCCGGGTGAAGGCCTCGTCCGCGCCGGAGAAATTCCCGGCCTGCAAGCGGATGGAGCCCAGCACCCGCCATGCCTTGGCGTGGTGCGACTGGATGGAGAGCGCGGCGGTGACGTCCGCCTCAGCCCGGCCCAGCCGCCTCTGCTCCGCCAGGAGCGAGGCCCTGCTCAAAAGCACTTTGACCTGCCCGGGGGCCAGGGAAAGGGCCTGGTCGTAATCCGCCAGGGCTTCCTCGCCCCGGCCAAGGGCGCGAAGGGCGTTGCCGCGGTTGTACCAGGCCACCGCCAGGCGGGGGTCGAGCTCAAGCGCCCTGGTGAAATGCCGAACCGCTTCCTGGTTCCTGCCCAGGCCGTACAGGGCCGCGCCGACGCCGTTTTGCACCTCCGCCCGGGGCCCGCCCAGTTCGCCGGCTTTTTTAAAATACTCCAACGCCTCGGCGTAGCGTTCGTTGAACAAGGACCTGGCGCCCTTGCCGTGCCAGTAGGCCACGTTCTGGGTGCCCTGGACAGGGGCCACGGTGCAGCCCGCCACAAGGAAGGCCGCGGCGGACAAAACGAGCATGCAAGAATGACGAAATCGCATGACGCGCTTCCAAACGGGTCTCCGGTTGCTGTTTGTTCGGGGGATTGCCCTGGTTGTCCGTCCTGCTTCTTTTGCCTGCCTGCGGCGCACCCGCCCCCCGGCAAAAGAGCCGCGGTTTTATAACAAGATAACATGGGTATATGCCAGTATAAAGACCGCGGGACTTCCGGGCTATTCCCGGCCGCCTTTGCGCGGCCTGCACTCGCATTCCCTCTTGCCGCAGTGTTCACACACCCACTCCTCGCCCGCAAGCCTTTCCTTTTCCTCCATACGCTTCTTGTAGTCGCGCCTGAAGAACAGGTAGGCCCCCAGAACCAGGAAGGCGACGATGAGGGCTTTCATTCCGAGAAGGATTTCCAGCAAGGCGTATCCTCAACAAGGTCGAATAGTTAGCCCGGATTATTCACGAAGCCGATTTCCGTGCTGGCAAGGCGAGAGGGGTGAAGGCGTACTTTGGTACGCCGAGCCCCGATAACGCGGCCAGCGCGGAAATCGGGCTCGCCGGAAGGGTGAAAAATTTCGCCGATGTCAGCATTCCTCACATAAACAGCGTGCATTTTTCAAGGACCCTTCCATTGGCACTTAACCTGTTTAAATCCGTATA
>JAFDHW010000242.1 GCA_019308705.1 Deltaproteobacteria bacterium | reverse complement strand
GCCATGCCTTCCGTACAGGTATTGGACTCTGAAGATATTTGCCTTCTCATCCAGCATGACAGCCTCGTATGCGATTCCTGTTCGTCGGGCCAGCGCCTTGCTAGCTAATTTCCTCGTCTCGTTTGTGGGAGATCTTTGATAATCACCTAAATATTTTATTCGGTGAAATTTTTCATGAATGATTCGGGGTAGAGGACTTACCTCCAAGTGGGCACGCCCTGCCGGGCGCACAAAGGAAAGGGCCGGGGATCGCTCCCCGGCCCTTGACCGGAGGGGATGGCGGCCGCGGCGCGGAGCCTCGTTGGGCCGCAGCCTGAAGAGCCCGGCCGGGGGCCGGTCAGTGGTCGCAGACGTTCTGGCCGGTTTCCAACGTTCCTTCCAGGTACCGGCGCACCAGTTCCTCGGGAGCGAGCGCCGGCGCCCCCACCAGCACCTTGATGCCGTATTCGGCGAACAAACCGATGGCCCGCTGGCCCATGCCTCCGGCGATGACCAGGTTCGCGCCCATTTCGTTGAGCCAGCGGGGCAGCACCCCGGGCTCGTGGGGCGGGGGGATAAGCACCTCGGGTTTTCCGATCTCGCCGCCGGTCACGGGCACCAGGGCGAACTCCTTGCAGTGTCCGAAGTGCATGGCCAGCTTGCCGTCCGCAAGGGGAACGGCCACCTTCATGTTCATGGTTGATTCTCCCTTCCTGCGATCCCTCGTCTCATCGATTCCGCACGGTTGCTTTCGCGCTTATACCCAGTGTCCTTCCTTGTCCGGCCCGTCGGCCGGGGCGAGCTTGCCCTGGGTAAACGCCGTCACCGCGTCTTGCACCGTGCCCGTTGCGCCGAGGTACACCTTGATCCCCGCGGCTTCCAGGACCTTGAAGGCCTTGGGACCGATGTGCCCGGTGAGCAGGACCTTCGCCCCGGTTTCGGCCACGGTCTTGCCGGCCTGGATGCCCGCGCCCTGGGGCAGGTTCAGGTTCTGGGCGTTTTCCACGGCGAACCACTCGTTGGTGTCCGTATCCACCACCACGAACCAGGCCGCGCGGCCGAACCTGGAATCCACCGGGCTGTCCGGTTCCTTGCCCGAAGAACTCACCGCGATTTTCATGGTCTGCTCCTCCTATGAGCTTTTTGTCTTTTGAGAAGCCGCGCGGGTCAGGACCCGCAACAGCGCTTGGGGTTGTCGCAGCCCCCGGCCATGCCGCAGCAGGTTTCCCGGCCGCCCGGGCCGCCCATGCGGGGCTTTCCCGGGGCGGACAATAGCTTTTTGGCCGGGCCGCCGCACGATCCGCAGACCGCGGGGCCGTCCCCGGCCATCTCCAACCGTTCGAACTTCGCACCGCACCGCTCGCACTCATACTCGTGGATAGGCATGGCATGGCCTTTCCTGGTTTTTTTCTTCCATCAGACGGCTTTTTCCATGGCATACAGTCTGGCCCGGATGTTCTCCCAGAGTCGGCGCACGGCCCGGGCGGCCGGGCCGTCGGAGTATTCGACGACGGTCTTTTTGGCCACCATGGCGCGGGTGACGTCCGGGTCGTAGGGGACCCCTCCCAGAAACGCCGCGCCCAGTTCCCCGGCCAGGTCCTTTAGGGCCTGTTCCCCTTCCGGGTACAACCCGCACTTGTTGACCGCGAGCATGGTCGGAATCTGGAAAAAGTTGCACAGCTCCAAGGTGCGCTTTGCGTCGTGGGCCGCGGACTTCGTGGGTTCGGCCACGATGAGCGCCGCGTCCGCGCCGGTCTCCTGGGCGATGCGGCCCGCGTTCTTGCGCACCGTGGCCACCAGCTTGCCCGAGTTTTCCTCGGCCACGCCCAGCCTGGCGTGGACCATGGGGCCGAACCGGGTGTGGGAGACGAACCACTGCCCGCACTTGCGGGGGGTGAGGGCGACCGCGCCGGCCGGGCACACCAGGTGGCACACCCCGCAGCCCTCGCACCCGAAGGGTTTTACCGCGAACAAACCGTCTTGGGTTTGAGCGATGGCGTCGAACCGGCAGGCCGCGGCACACTCTCCGCACCCGATGCAGGCGTCCGGGTCTATGCCTGCCTTGACCCCGCCATAGAAGTCGTTCCGCTCCTGGACGGAGGGCTCAATGACCAGTTCCAGGTCCGGGGCGTCCACGTCCGCGTCGGCCAGGACCGGGTTCTTGGCCAGGCCGGCCAGGGCCGCGGTGATGGAGGTCTTGCCCGTGCCGCCTTTTCCGGAAATGACGACCAGCTCTTTCATGCGCTCACCCTCTCGGAGGCAAGGGCCGCGGCCTTTTCGTACAGGGAGCCGAACCACTCCGCGGCCTCGGGCATGGCATCCACCGGGAGCCCGCCCGCGGCGCAGATCCGGGCGGCCTGTTCGCTGTAGGGGATCTCCTGCAGCAGGGGAATGTTTTGCTCTTCGAGGTAGGAATACACGCCCCTGTCGCCCACCCCGGCGCGGTTTATCACCACGCCCATGGGCAGGCCCAGCGCGCTGACGGTCTCCACGGCCATGGACAAATCCGACAGCCCGAAGGGGGTGGGCTCGGTGACCAGGATCACGGCGTCCGCGTCTTCGACCGCGGCCACCACCGGGCAGGAGGTGCCGGGCGGGCAATCGATGATTCCCGGTCCGGGACCGTTGCCCAGGGCCGTTTTCACGGCCTTGATCAGGGGCGGGCTCATGGCCTCCCCCACCCGCAACAACCCCTGGTGAAAGGCGATGCCGGGGGCGGCGGTTCCGGATTCCAGGGCTCCCACCTCGCGGGTGGTTTCCGTGATGGCCCCGGGGACGCAGGCCAGCATGCACCCCCCGCACCCGTGGCACATCTCCGGGAAGGTGATCACGGTGGTGCCCAGGGGCAGGATGGCGGAGAACCGGCACACCCGCCCGCATTCCCCGCACCCGGTGCATTTTTCTTCGTCCACCCGGGGCACGGGCACGGTGACGGTTTGTGTGCTTACGATGTCCGGGGATAGAAAAAGGTGGGCGTTGGGCTGTTCCACGTCGCAGTCCGCGAAGCGGACGCGCTCACCCTGCTTGGCCAGGGCGGCGGCCATGTTCACGGCCACGGTGGTTTTTCCGGTTCCCCCTTTTCCGCTGGCCACGGCGATGTTCACGGCGATTGCTCCCGCCGGGCCGCGGCGGAGGGTTAGGCATCCTCTTCCGGGCGGCCCGGAATCTTGCAGGTTGGACAGTCCGGCGGCTTGCCCCGGCCGGGCACCTCCCACCGCCTGCCGCACTTCTTGCAGGCGAAACGGATCGGCCCCATGGCCTTGAGCTTCTCGTAGGTTCCCCCCTCCACCAGCACCGCCTTGCCATTCACCAGGGCGTCGCCGACGCTCTTGCGCGCGTTCTGGACGATGCGGCCGAAGGTGGCCCGGGAAACCCCCATGCGGCCGCCGGCCTCCTCGTGGCTCAAGCCCTCCAGGTCGGCCAGGCGCAGGGCCTCCAGCTCGTCCACGGTGAGGATGACCTGCTCCAGCTCCCGCAGGGGCACGCCCCGGGGTTTGAAATACACGGCCCGTGGCTCCACCTGGACCAGTCGGTTCTTGCGCGGGCGAACCATTCCGCCTCCGTTTTGAGCATATGCTAATAACCCCCATGGGAACCGTCAAGAAAAATTTTTCCTTGACGCAGGGGGCAATCCGAGCCATATTTTGAGCAAATGCTCATAAAGCCAAGCGCCATGAGCAGAAAGGAAGTAGCATCCATGCCTGGATTTGACAAGTCCGGCCCCCGCGGCAGGGGGCCGGGAAGCGGTGGCGGGCGCGGCCGTGGTCGCGGCGGCGGCCGTCCCAAAAAAGACGGACAAGGACCCGGGCGCGCCTCGGGCGGAAGGGGCCTGGGCCCCTGCGGCCAGGGCCGCACCCCGAAAGAGCGCCCACGGGACGAGGAAACAGGGTAACCAACGTCCCGACACCTTTCAACAAGGAGGTGGACCATGCCTGGATTCGACGGAACAGGGCCCATGGGCCAGGGCCCCATGACCGGCGGTGGGTGGGGATACTGCGCCCAGGATGGAAGGCGGGTTTTCGGACGCGGTTTTCGGGGAGGACTGAGAGGACGCGGCCGGGGTTTCTTCGGCCGCGGCGGCGGCTTCGGCCCCTGGCGGCGGCCGGGCGGGACGACCGCCTGGGACGAGACCTCCAACCTCCAAGCCCGGACCGAAACCCTGGAAACCGCGATCCAGGAGATCAGGGATCGCCTGGGCGAGCTGGAATCCGCCGACTAGCCGCGGCCCCGCCCCTTGCCGGGGCGGGGCCCGGCAACATTGGCAAGGGAGAAAAACGCCGGGGGGAGCCTATTCTAACCCGGATTATTCACGGGTTCGATTCGCGCGAGAGCAAGGAAGGAGGAGGGAAGCTGTACTTTTGTACCGCGACCGCCTCCTGACGCAGCTATCGCGTGAATCGGGCTCGCC
>JAFDHW010000241.1 GCA_019308705.1 Deltaproteobacteria bacterium | reverse complement strand
TCCGCAAGCTCGTCGATGATGATGACGATAAACGGCAACTTTTCGGGCGGGTCCTCTTCGGGCCCGGGTGGCGGGGCCGGCTGGGAGTCCGCGGCTGCGACGGCCTCCCGGGGGGCTTCCGCGGGCTTTCGGGCGGCTGCGGCGGCCTCCTTTTTCTTCTTTTCCGCGGCCTTGACGGCTTTTTCCACCTTCTGGTTGTACTGGGCGAGGTTGCGCACGCCGGCCGAAGCCAGAAGCTCGTACCTTCGCTCCATTTCGCGCACGGCCCAGTACAGGGCGTTGGTGGCCTTTTTCACGTCCGTGACCACGGGGCATACCAGGTGGGGGATGCCGTCGTACAGGGAAAGCTCGATGCGCTTGGGGTCCACCATGATGAACCGCACCTGCTCGGGGGACGCCTTGTAGAGCACGGAAGCGATCATGGCGTTTAAGGCCACGCTCTTGCCCGCGCCGGTGGCCCCGGCGATGAGCAGGTGAGGCATCTTGGCCAGGTCCGCCACCTTGGGGTTTCCCACGATATCCTTGCCCAGGCACAGGGTAAGCAGGCTCTTGGACTCGACGAACACGTCCGCGCCCACCACCTCCTTGAAGCAGACCAGCTCGCGGTCCCAGTTGGGGACCTCGATGCCCACCACGGCCTTGCCCGGGATGGGGCCCACGATGCGCACGGAGGTGGCGCGAAGCGCCATGGAAAGATCGTCGGCCAACCCGGTGATGCGGGAGATCTTCACCCCCGGCGCGGGCGCGTACTCGAAGGTGGTGATGACCGGGCCCGGGCTGACCTCGTCCACCTTGCCCTGGATGCCGTAGTCGGCAAGCTTCTTCTCCAGGAGCCGGGCCTGGGCCTGGAGGTTTTCCCTGTCCACGCCCGCGGGGCGGTCCGGCGGGTCGTCCAAAAGCGACAGGGACGGCAGGGCGAACCCGCCTTCTTCGGCGGAATCGCCCATGAACTCGAAGGACTTTTGCTTGGCCTTGGGCTGGATGGGCTTCTTGGGCGGGGCCTTTTTGATCTTGGGCGGGGTGCGCGGGCCCCCGGCCGCCTGCCGGACGGTGCGCTCGGCGCGTATGCGGGCCTTTTTGCGGCGGCTTTTGTAGAGCCGCCACCGGGCCGCCGCGAACTCCAGGGCCTTTTTCTGCCAGGCGAAAAGCGCCTTTCCCGCCCTGCGCAGGGACACGCCGGTGGCGAACATGAAGGACAGCAAAAAGAAGGTGAACAGGACGATGCCCGCGCCCGTGGGGTTCAGGTAGGTGGACAACAGCCTGGCCAAGCCGATGCCCGCCGCCCCGCCGGTGGACCAGGCGCGGCCCGCCAGGGTGGCCTCATGGGCGAACACCGCGGCAAAGGCCCCGGAAAAGAGCATGAAGAAGAACCCGCCACCCGCGGAAAGGCCCATGCGCCGGGGAGGGCGGCCCCGCAAAAGCCCCCACCCAACCATGCCCAAAAGCACGGGCAAAAACCAGGCTCCCAGGCCGAACACGCCGATGAGGAACCCGGCCACGTGCGCGCCCAGGACGCCGAACAGGTTGGAGACCTGATCCGCGTCCGCCGCGGTGAAGGGCGAGATGTCCGCCGGGTTGTAGGTGATCAGGCTTCCCGCGGTGAACAACACCAGGAAGGCGAAGAGAATGGCATGGGCCTCTTTACGCATGGGCCTCCCCGCAGGCAAAACCCGCCCGCCGGATGAAAAAGGATTTGGGCGAAATGTTTCATGAATCCAAGAAAGAATACCACCGGGATTACGCCCAGGGCAAGCTTTTCCCGGTCAATTCCATGGCTTGCAGCATCTCCAGGAAATTCCTGACCAGGGCGGGATGGAACTGGGCTCCCCGGCGGCTTTCCATGGCGGCCACCACGTATTCCAGACTCTGGGCCTTGCGGTAGGGCTTTTCCGTGCGCGCGGCGTCGAAAAAGTCCGCCAGCATGACCATCTGGCTCACGGGGTGGGGCCGGTCCACCCGGGGGGACTTGGGGTATCCGCCCCTGCCGTCCCAGTGCATGTGATGCTCCCACACGGCGGCCAGGACCAGCCGGGGGATCCGGGGGTTTCCGGCCAGCATGGCCGCGCCGTAGCGGGGATGGGCGGCCAGCGCCAAGGCCTCCTCGCGGCTGGGCCGGCCCGGCTTGTTCAGGACGTCGGGCGAAACATAGACCTTGCCCACGTCGTGGAGAAGCCCGCACAGGGTCACGTCCGCGAACAGCTCCGAGGGGATGCCCAGGGTCTGGGCCTGGGCCGCGCAAAGGAGCGCCACGTTCAGGGAATGCTTGAAGGTCAGCTCGTCGTGGGTCTTCAACTGGTCCAGGGAAAAGAAGTCTTCGGCGTATTGCAGGAAATGCTCCACGAAGTGGGAAACCGGGTCCGCGTCGGTGAACGTCAGCGACAGCTCCCTGGAAAACAGGGTGGCCACGGCCTCCCGGGCCTGGCGCAGGTGCTCGGCCGAAGCCTCGTCCGCATAGTCGCCGCCGGGCCTTTTTCTCCCGGCGAAGGGCTCTTCGCCCTCCTGGCCGCCGGACATGAGGCGCTGCAGGTCCTCGCGGGAAAGCTCCCCGGCCGCCAGGACCGTTTTCTGCCGGCCCAGCTTGATGTGGGCCGAGGAGTGGATACGCCCGTCCCCGCCGCCCTCCTCACCGGACGAGGTCATGGCGGACAGGTCCGCCAGGAACTTTTCCAACTCGTCCAGGGAAAGCCCGGCCAGGAAGGTCAGGCGCTTGATCCCCACCTTGTTCATGAACTGGGCCATCTTTTCGAAGTGCAGGCCCTTCTTGTTCATGGGCCGCCCGCCGAACACCAGCTCCTTTTCGATGCAGATGAAGGTGATCTCGTCGGTGTCCCTAAACGCCCGCCGGGCCTTTTGCAGGGTCAGCAGCAGGGCGGAGCGCACCTGGGAGTGGGCGGGCGAATACAAAATGGAGTTCCTGACCGCCGCCATGAAATGGACGGCCAGGTGGTACACCGCCTCGGACAGGGAAATGTCGGGAACCTCCTGGCCCGGGGCCGCGGCGCGGGGGTTTTCCACGTTCTCGCTCATTGCAGCTCCTGCTTGGAGAGCCGGTGCTTCAGCCGCCGGGCAATGTCCACGATCTCCGGGTCGTCGTCCTTCATGCCCGCTTGGATGAAGTCGTTCCAGGCCGGGCCGGGAGGGTAGGACTCCACGGAACGGAAGATGGCGCGCTTAAGCTTGTCCGCGTCCGCCCCGGAAAACAGGCGGCGGGCGGTGGCGACCTTGAAGAGCTCCGGCAGGACCGAGGGGTCGCCCATGAAGGCCAGGGCGCGCACGGCCTGCAACCTTTTGGCCGCCTCCCGGCCGCCGGAACGGAGCTTCCTGCCTCCGGAAACCAGCGAGACCAAGGCGTCGGCCACGGCTTTGTCCTTCACCAGCCCGGCCACGGAAATGGCGCCCGAGGCCACGTCCGGGTCCGGATCGCGGACAAACACCACGATGGGATTGATGGCCCGGGCAGGGTCCAGCCGGGCCAGGGTGCGCAGCGCCTCCACCCGCACCTTGGGGTGGGCGTGGGTAAGCTGTTTCCGGGCCTCTGCCGCGGCGTCCGGATTGCCCATGCGCTGGAGGATGGTGAGCATGTTGCGCGCCACGAACCAGCGGGGGTCGGACATCTTTTTCAGCACGTGGGGCAGCGTGTGCGAAGAAAGGCGGGTGATGAGGTTTAACATCACGCCGCGCACGCTCTTGTTGTCCTCCTCCACCAGGGCGTCCACCAGGGGACCGGCGGCCGCCGCCGCGGAGTCGTCGAAAAGCTTCACCAGCCGCCCGGAGTTGTCCCAGCCCTGCTTCAAGATCATCAGGCACAGGTGGCTCATGGTTTCCGGGGCGAACGCACTGCCCCAGGCCTTGTCCATGCATTCTTCCACCCAGGGCCTCTTGTCCCGGGCCGCGGCGGCCACCTTCCGGGACTCTTCCCATGCGGAAAGGAAGCTCTCCCAGTCGCCCATGCCCAGGTCCTCCTCCACCAGGGAGACCAGCCGGGCGGCGCAGTCCGCGGCCGCCTCCGGGGTGGAGGCCTGCTCCAGAAGGTCGTACAGCGCGGACCGGACATGGGAGGAGACCTTGAGGAACAAGGTCTCTTCCTCCAGGGAAAAGGGCTCCTCGTCCGGTTCGGCCATGCGCTCCAAGGCCTCGCTCAACACGGTGTTCCGGGGGCCCTCCCCTTCCGGCCCGCCGAAAGGACCGCCGGAGCCGGGTTTTTCCAGAAGCGCCCTGGCTTGGCGGTGGAAATTGGCCTCCTGATCCGGGGAAAGATCGGCCAGGGTGTCGTGCTCCCCGGCCATGGACGCGGCGGAGGGCAGGTAGTCCACCACCTCGAGGATCTTGGGATGGATGTTCATGCCATGGGTGTCCACGCCTTCCAGCGCCTCCAGCAAAAGGGACACGGGCACC
>JAFDHW010000240.1 GCA_019308705.1 Deltaproteobacteria bacterium | reverse complement strand
GAGCCCGATTCACGCGATAGCTGCGTCAGGAGGCGGTCGCGGTACAAAAGTACAGCTTCCCTCCTCCTTCCTTGCTCTCGCGCGAATCGAACGCGTGAATAATCCGGGTTAGAACACCAGGGCCTGGAGGATCCTGGTCACCGGGCATCTGGGCTTGATGGCGGCGGAAACAAAGGTGGTCTTTCCCCGCAAAAGCAGCCGGTCCGGGCCCTTGTCGCGCTCCAGGTAGGCGGCTTTCAGCCTGCCGCCGTCAAAGAGTTGGGCCGCCTTTTCCACCACCCCGGCAAAGAATTCCACCGAGGCGTCCTCCCCGATCTCCTGAAGGCCGCACCGGTCACCGATCTGTTCCTTGAGGGTCTGGGCCACGGAATCCGGGGTGAAGGAGAAGACCAGCTCCTCCTCGTCGGGCTCCTCCACGGCGCCGGCGGCTTCTGTTTCGTCCTCCCCCAGGTCCTCCAGGTCGCCCAGGGAATCATCGGCTTTTCCTCCCAGGTCTCCCATGGAAACGGCCGGCGCGGCGGGTTCCTCGTCGTTCCATTCGGCCGCGCCCTCGTCCTTGCGGCGCATGGCCTCCAACAGCAGGGCCTGGGCGGAGGAGGTCACCCGTTTTTCCGTGATGGGGCAGTCGCTCTGGATGGCCAGGGAAACCTCGTCCCAGGAGAACATGATGTAGGCGGCCATCTCGCCGGACCGGTCTTTGACCCGGGCGTCCATGAGCTCGCCGTCCTTGAAGAACAACACGCCCGTGGTACCCAGGTTCTGGTCGGTCATGCGGATGGTGCAGGAACGCCCCTCCATCTCGATCATCTGGAGGAACATGCCCGGGGATACACCCTTCAAGCTTCCGGCGTCGGAAAGCTTTTTTATGGCCGACGCGATCTTGCGCGCCAGGTCCATCACCTCGAAGGGCTTTTCGAGGACGCCCATGACGCCGCCCACCTTGGCCAGCTCCTCCAGGCCGGGAAAGTCTTCCTCGGCCATGAGGATCACCGGCACTTCCGGGTGGTTCCAGGCCACGTTCTTCATGAGCCCGGTCTGGTCGTAGGCCATTTCCGCGGAAAGGACCAGGACGAAGAACACCTCCTTGCCCAGGAGGTCCAGGGCCTGGTCCGGCCGGGTGGCCGTGGTCACGGCGAACCAGTCCGCGTACTCGGAAAGGCCCTGTTGCAGGGCGCCCACGAAGGGCTCGTCCTCGTCCACGATGAGCACGTTTTTGGCCATAATTGCTCCTGGCCGCTTCCTTCAAAGGGCCGGTGCTTCCCCGGCGGCAGGCCGGGGTTCTTTACGGGAAACGCCTGTTTTCTTATACCACGAAACAAGGGGGAGAACCAATGGTTCTCCCCCGGATGGGTGGAATGCGCCGGAAAGCCCGCGGGCGGGTGCGAAGGCCTTGGTTGTCAGCCCCGCCGCCTCCTTCTCCTCAGCCGCTCGATGGAGAGCCGGATGCTTTCCTGCATGCGGCTGATGGCTTCCGCCAGGTCGCCGATTTCGTCATAGGAGTCCACCTTGATCTCCGTGTCCATTTCCCCCACGGAGATCTGGTTGGCGGCCTGGGTCAGCGCCTTGATGCGGGAGGTGAGGCGCGCACCGTAGAGTGCCACGATGACCGCGATGAGTAGCAGGGTGCCGGCCAGGATGAGCAGGATGGCGTTTCTGGTTTCATCGGCCACCTTGCCGGTCCGGGTGGCCAGCCGGGTCACGTCCCGGGTGAACTCCTCGGCGGGCATGCTGGCCATGACCACGTAGTCGGTTCCTATCACGGGGGTGGCCACCACGAAGCGCGAGCGGCGCTCGCCGTCTTCGGTCCAGGAGTAGGTGCCACGGGCCGCGCGTCCCCCGGCCACGGCGGAGAATATGTTCTTGAAGTCGTCGAACCCGGCGCCCAGCTTGCTTTTGAGCTCATTCATGTCCTTGCCGGGAAGATCCGGGTCCACGTGGGCCCAGATGCGCCAGGTGTTGGAGGAGTCCGGCAGGGCGTAAAGATAGGTGTAGCCGGTCATGCCGATCTTCTGCACGGCCACCAGCTTGAAGTCCTTGTCCCGGTTGAAGTTCTCCCTGCGCAGGAAGGGATTTTCCTCCAGGTGCTTCTTAACCTGGAGGGCCACGGAACGGGATGCCTGGGCCAGTATCTCGCCGGACAAGCGCTCCACGATCTGGGAGGAGGAATCCCTGAACACGGTCACCATCTTGTCCATCTGGTACAGGTAGGTGAACCCGGCCAGCGCCATGAGCACAATGGGGATGACCAGGAACAGGATGGCCATCTTGCCCCGCAGGCCCAGGAGACGCTTTTTGCCGGCCTTGTCCTCGTCGTCGGGCAAAGGAGCGGCGGCTTCGGCGGGCGGTTGTTGCGCTTCCGGCTCCGGCGCGGACTCTTCGGCGGGGGACTCCGGCGGAGGCGGCGTCGTCTCCTCTGTCCCGGAGGGTTTGTGCACGGTTATGGCCTTCTGGCATCCCGTGCAGTTGAAGATGAGCTCGTCGTCCTCCATCTTGGCAGGGTCGATCTTGTACTTCTTGCCGCACTGTTCGCAGGATACCAGAATCGGTTCGTTGGCCATGGGAAACCCCTCTGGAAAAATGGTTCAAGCTTGCACGAAAAACCGCCGGGTCACAGACCTCTGCGCCGGATTTCGGCGGCCATATTCTGGCGGCAGGCGATTTTCCGGTCCTCGCGGGTGATTTCCTGGGAGACGTAATCCACCAGCTCGGCGGCCTGTTCCGCGGGAAAACTCTCCAGGTCGTGGCCCAAGTCCGCGGCGGCGTCCTCCATGATCACCTCGGCGATGGGGCCGATGGCCAGGGAAAGCTCCCGCTTCATCAGCGACAAGAAGCCCTGGTCAAGGGTGGACACGGCCTTTTCCACCGGCTCGATGATCTGTAGCTGCAAGAGCTTGGACAAAACCCGCCGCATGACGTCGGGAGAAATCTTCGCCCGCTCGGCGATCTCCCCCACGGTCTTGGCCCCGTCCAGCTCGACCAGTACGGCGATCATCTGCGCATCCAGGGAGTATTCGCCTAGGCCTCCCTTGATGAGTCTTCTAAACACCTTGCGCGAAAGATCGCCCTTCAATGCATCCATATGTCCTCCAGCATGACCCCCTGCCGGGTTACTCCTCGATGACCAAAGATTCCAGGCTCACAGGGTTTTCCTCCCGCGAGCGCACTACTTCACTGCCGGGCACCGTGTCCACCACCTCCAGAAGATCCCACGGCCCGGTGGAGGCGTCGGGGCCCTTGCCCCGGACGATGAGCACGGAGCTCACGCACTGGTGGTCCCAGTCGCGCCAGGTTTCCTCGTCCTTCAACAGGGTGAATTTGTGTCCCTCCAGGGCCAGGATTATGCGGTCGTCGGCGTAGAAATCCTGGGCTTCGGCCACGGCGTCGGCCCACTGGTGCACGGCCACCCACGCGCAAGCGGCGCCCACGCCCGGGGGCTGGCCGTACTTGTCTAAAAAGGCCTTCACGAACCGGCGGCTGCCCTCGTATTTGTCCGCCAGGGCCCAGTACCAGGTGGTGGTTGCGGTCACCCCTTCGATGACTTCGGGCCCGAGCTTCTTGGCCATGTGCAGCTCGAGGACCGGAGCCACGATCTTCATGTCCTCTCCCACGCCAAGCTGGTGGGCGGCCTTCAAGGCCTGCTCCAGGTCCGGCCCGTACTGCAGGAGCACCAGCACGTCGGGCCCGGCTTCGGCCGCGGCCTTTATCTGGGAGGTGTAATCCGCGGTCCCGGCCTCTGTCCATAAGGTGCCCTTGTGGTCTGCGCCGGCGATCTCGGTGATGCGCCGCAGGGTGTCCTCCAGGGCGAATCCCCAGGAGTTTTCGGTGGCCACGTAGAAGTAGGTGGCGTCCGTGCCGAATTCCTTCATCATGTACCGGCCCAGGGCCTGGCCCGTCATCCAGGCGGACAAAAACCACCGGAAGGTGTGGCGGTGCGCGCTTTGCACGGTGAACCCGGCCGGGGTGATCATGTGGCCGGTCAGCGAGTTGGAGTTGTCCATGGCCGCCATGAAGATGGTGCCCTGCTCCTGGCATACGGCGCTCTGGGCCAGGGCTTCGGGGGCGGTGGCGCCGCCGGTGATCATGGCGGTGGATTCCTCCAAGATGAGCTTGTCGGCGTTTTCCCCGGCCAGGTCGCCCCGGGCCTGGGTGTCGCGGATTTCCAGGACCACGGTGCGGCTCAGCACGCCACCCTTCTCGTTCAAGGCTTCCGCGGCAAGCTCGTATCCCCTCTGCTGATCCTTGGCCTGCCCGGCGTAGGGCCCGGTAAGGGGCAGGTTCACGCCGATGGCCACTTCCTGCGGCAAGGAGCCGAGGCGCTCTTCGCCCATGGCCCCGGCGGTGTAGCTCCCGCCACCGGCCGCGGCGTTTTCTCCCGGGGAGAAGAGCTTGGAGAAGGGGTCCTCCC
>JAFDHW010000239.1 GCA_019308705.1 Deltaproteobacteria bacterium | reverse complement strand
GAAAAGGGCGTGCTGGTGGACTACTACACCAGCTTCGACATTCACCCGGGCGCGAGCTTCGTGGGCTACGCCGGGGTGGTGTACTAGACTCCAAGCCTGCCGGGCGCCGCCGGCCCGCCCGGGAAAAGAACAGGCAACGCCGGTCAAAAACCGTACCGCCGAAACCGGGCTTTTGCCCGGGCCGGACAGGTGCCAAGCTCCGCATTTGCGGTGCGTCCCGTTTCCGGGGACGCCCCCCAGCCCCTCCTATGGCGGAAGGGGTCTTTTCCGCCCCACTTCCGCGCGTTGGCGCGGCCTTTCATAACGCCCGCAAAGGGCCCTTGCCCCGGAATCCTTTCCGCCCCGAGGAACCGGACCAGGACAAGGCCATGCAACCATGAAAGCCGAACAGAAAGATCCGGGAGGCCACCCGCACGAGGCCCCCCGGGAACCTGCCATGGAAGACGTGAGTTACGCGGATCGATGCGCCTTCAGCCGCAGGAAAAGGCTGGGCGAAATCCTGGTTTCCGCGGGATTCGTGGATCAGAAAAAATTGAACGCCGCCTTGATCCGGCAAAAATCCTCGGGAGAGCGCCTGGGGGCCATCCTTTTGGACATGGGCCTTTCCGAGGCCGGGCTGGCCCGCGCCCTGGCCCAGCAACTGAACCTGGAGGTGCTGGACCCCGCCGCGGACTACGATCCCGCCCTGTCCGCGGGGCTGTCGTCGGCCTTTCTCATCAAGAAGGGCGTGTTTCCCTTGACGCGCGAAGGCCGCCGCATCCGGGTGGCCATGAACGATCCCTTGGATTTTTCCACCATTTCCGACCTGGAGTTTCTGCTGGGCGGCATGGTCCAGCCCGTGGTGGCCACGCCGTCGGGCATCCGCCGCTTGGTGCAGAAGCGCGGCCGGGAGGACGAGGAAACCACCGAGATGCTCCGCGACGCGGCCTCGGGCGACTCGGTGGTTCTGATCCGCGAGGACGAGGACGAAGCGGACCTGACCGAGCTGAAAAAGACCCTGGAGGCGCCGCCCATCATCCGCATGGTGAACCTCATGCTCTACGAGGCCTACCGCACCAACGCCACGGACATCCACGTGGAGCGCAAGGAGCGGGAGACCCGGGTGCGCTACCGCATCGACGGGCTGCTCCAGGACCGGTTTTCCCTGCCCGAGGGCGTGCACGCGGCGGTGATCTCCCGGCTGAAGGTCATGGCCGGCATGGACATTTCCGTGCGCCTCAGGCCCCAGGACGGCGGGGCCAAGATCCGCATGGGAAGCCGCAGGATCGACCTCCGCATGTCCAGCCTGCCCACGCTGCACGGCGAAAAAATGGTGGTGCGGCTTCTGGGCAACCAGGACGGGGCGAGGGTGCTCTCCGAGCTGGGCATGCTGCCGCGCATTCGGCGGCAGTACCAGGAGGTGCTGCATCACCCCCAGGGGTTTCTCATCGTCACCGGTCCCACGGGCGCCGGCAAGACCACCACCCTCTACGCCTCCCTGGCCGAGGTGCACAACGACACGGTGAACGTGGTGTCCGTGGAGGACCCGGTGGAATACCACATCTGCGGGGTGAACCAGGTGCACGTGAACAACCGTGCGGGCATCACCTTCGCCTCGGGGTTGCGGTCCATCCTGCGCCAGGACCCCAACATCATCATGGTGGGCGAGATCCGGGACCTGGAGACCGCCCAGATCGCCTTCCAGGCGTCCTTGACCGGGCATCTGGTGCTTTCCACCCTCCACGCCAGGAACGCGGTGGCCGGGTTCACACGGCTGTTCGACCTGGGCATTCAGCCGTATCTCTTGGCCTCCTCCCTCACCGGCCTGGTGGCCCAGCGCCTGGTGCGCAGAAACTGCACCACCTGCTCCACCAGGCAGGAACTGGACGCGGATACCAAGGCCCGGTACCGGGTCCGGGTGGAAAACGGCAGGCCCGCGTTTTTCCGCGGCAGCGGGTGCCCCCAGTGCCGCCAGACCGGGTTTTCCGGACGGGTGGGAGTCTACGAGGTGCTCAAGATCACCGACGCCATCCGCGGCCTGGTCATCGACCGGGCCCCGGAGCGGGAGATTTTGGCCTGCGCCATGGAAGAGGGCATGACCCTCATGGAGCAGAACGCCACCTACCTGGTGCTCAAGGGGAGCACCGCCGCGGAAGAGGTTTTGCGCACCATGCCGCCCGGCGACATCCTGCCCAAGGAGGAACCCGGCTGGGACGAGCAGATCCTGGCCCTGTTCGACGAACGGGAACCCGGGGCCCTGTCCCGCCTTGCAAGCCTGCCTCATTGATAGTAGAAAAAACCGGGGCCCCGCGCCCCCGTGTTTTCATCCCGCGGCATCCGCACCCTTTCAGAAATCCAGCCCATGTCCCAGGCCGCCGGAAAAACCCGGGCCCTTGTCCGTCGCGCCCTGCCCCTGGCCGTGGCCGGGGTGGCGGTGTTTTTCGGGCTTCTGGACAACTTCGCCCGGCCCGACGTGTTCGGCTACCTTTCCTTTGGCCGCAGGCTGTGGACCGAGCCGGGGTTTCCCTGGACCGACGCCTACGCCTACGTGCCCACCAAGGAGCCCTGGATCTTCAACAACTGGCTGTACGCCGCGTTCGCCTGGCCCATGTGGAAGGCCCTGGGACCGTGGTCCCTGCAGGCTTTGCGCTATGCCTTGGGGTTTTCGGCCGCCGGGCTGCTCTACCGCACCGCCCGGCTGCGCCATGCCCCGGCCTGGGCCGCCTCGGCCGGACTGGTGCTGTGCTCGTTCTTCTTCTGGTACGCGTTTCCCCCGGTCAAGGGGCAGGTGTTCACCTTCTTCTTCTTCGCCCTGGTTGTGTACCTGCTGGAGAAGACGGCGGCCGATGAAAACTGGCGGAGGCTTATGTGGCTGCCCGCCATAAGCCTTTTGTGGACCAACCTGCACGCCGCGTCCATCGCGGGAATGGGAGTGGCGGGATTGTACGCGGCGGGCGCGCTGGTTTCGGGCAGGCGGTGCCTGCCCTTTGTGCAGGCGCTCTTGGGCATGGCGGCGGCCGGGCTGATAAACCCCTACGGGCTGGCCTTGTGGGAGAACCTGTTCGCCCACGCCGGGCCACCGGACCGAGAGCTGTGGAGCTTCGCGCCCTTGTGGGTGATTTGGAAAAGCTTTGACCGCGCGCCGCTGATCGAGGTCTTTTTCCTCCTTTTGGTTTTCTTTCTGCTGTATCTGCCAGGGTTCGGGCGGCGGGACCGCACGGCCCTGCTGGTGCTCGGCGCCACCTGCCTGGGGGGTTTTTTCCAGGTCCGGCACCTGCCGTTTTTTCCCCTGGCCCTGGCGGCCTACCTTCCCGCGCACTTCGCCGCGGAGGCCCGGCGGGGGAGGCGGCCGCCGGTCTTGGCCGTCCGGCGGGGGGCGGCGGTGCTGCTTGCCTCGGCCGCCGTCGTTTCCAGCGCCTGGCTGTTGGCCGGCCGGGCCGCGGACGCCTTTGCCATGGGCTCGCCCCTTGCCCTGGCCACGCCCAAAAGGGCGCAGCAAAACGGCGTGGCCCAGTTCTGCTATCCCGTGGACGCGGTGGACTACTTGGAGCGCCGCTTGGCCGGGGGAAACGTCCTGCCCGAGCGGGTGTGGGGGCCGTATATCACCTACCGGCTGTATCCCCGGTTCAAAGTGGGCATCGACACCCGCGGCCCCAGCGCGTTTCCCCCGGAGGTGGCCGCCTCCTACCACCGGTTCGTCATGGGCTACGTGGGATGGCAGGACTTCCTTTACGCACACCCCCACGACATCCTGGCCCTGGCCACGGGCACAAGGCTGCAGAGGGAGATGTCCAGCCATCCCCGGTGGTTGGAGATCTACCAGGACCCCTGCTGCACGCTGTTGAAGAAAAGGCCCTGACCCTCTTTACTCCACGGCCTTGACCTTGGCCTCCAGCCTGCCCATGGGACCTTTTCTGGAGTCGATCTTCACCACCATGTACACCCGGTTCGCATGCTGGGCCAGGGCATGGTGGCACTTGGCGATGACATCCATGACCTGGGAAAACTCCCCCTCCACCGTGGTGCCCATGGGGCCCACGCGGTGGGGCAGGCCGGATTCCTTCACCCGGTCCACCGCCTTCTTCACGTGCTGGTGCACGGACTCGCCCACGCCCACGGGAAACACCGTGATATCCGCCAGAACGCTCATGGATCGCCTTCCTTTGCTGTCGTGCCATGTCCCCGTACCACATTATATTGTAATCCACCGGACCGCGCCGGGCAAAGCGGCCGTCCGCCGGCCGGAAACACCGGAGGGATGCCGGAAAAACACCGGCCCCGTGGTGTAAGTTCGTCGCATCGCTTTACATTCCCTCCTTTTGCGTGGTTTAACCCGAATTATTCATGAAAAATTTCACCGAATAAAATAGTTATACGGATTTAAACAGGTTAAGTGCCAATGGAAGGGTCCTTGAAAAATGCACGCTGTTTCTTTGAGGAAT
>JAFDHW010000238.1 GCA_019308705.1 Deltaproteobacteria bacterium | reverse complement strand
ACCCGTGTCTAGACTTCGGAGCTTTGCTCCATGCAGGCGAGGGCGGATTCCACCTTCTTCTTGTCAAAGCCCACCAGGACCTCGTCGCACACCTGGATGACCGGCACGCGCTTGGCCCCGCCGGTGAGTTCCCTCATTTCCTCCCGGGCCGCGGCGTCGGCGGTAATGTCGTGCTCCGTGTACTTGATTCCCTTTTTGTCCAGGTATTCCTTGGCCAGCTTGCAGTAGGGGCACTTGGGGGTGCTGAAGATGCGGACCTGGCGGGCCATGCTCCCTCCCTGGAAAACGCGCGCCGCCCGGCGGAAAGCCATGGCGTCCGGCCGGCCGGCGGTATGGCCAAAAAGCCGGCCTTGTTGGCTACTCCTTCTCGAAATCCTCCTTGCCCGCGCCGCACACCGGGCACTCCCAATCGTCGGGCAGGTCGTCAAAGGAGGTGCCGGGGTCGACGCCGTTGTCCGGGTCGCCCGTGTCCGGGTCGTACACATAGCCGCAAACCGTGCACACATACTTGTCCATGATCTCTCTCCCGTCCAGGCGCAGGGGCCGCTTAAGATACGAGGCGTTTAACCCGAATTATTCATGAAAAATTTCGCCGAGTTAAACGATGATGCCGAAACACACTCTCGTCAACAGATGGTACTGCCTGTGTACAAAACGCAACATTCCTTGGTGGGCTTGCCGCCGTGGCGGCCCCGGCAGTCCGTGGGGCCGGCGGACTCGTCGGCTTGCCCGTGCTTTTCGTGGCGGCCCGCGCATCGGGCCATGATCCCTTCCGGTCCGGCTTGCCCGCGGCGATCAGCACTTGGACGGCGCTTTTTCCGGGCGAACAGATGGCGGCGGGCTTGGCGGTCCGTCCCCTGGAAAAACCGGCCCTGAACGGCGCCGGGTTTTCCATCATTCACATCATTTCTTTTTCGCTCTGGGCCACGGCCTGGTCGATCTTGGCCTTGAGTTTTTTCGGCAGCCCGGGGATGTCCACGCTCATGAACCCGCGCACGATGGTGGAGGTGGCCTCCTCTTCGGAAAGCCCCCGGCTCTGGAGGTACTGGATCTCCTCGGCGGCGATTTTGCCTACCGCGGCCTCGTGGGACATCTCCACGCCCTCGGCCTTGCCCTTCAATTCCGGGATGGCGTGGATGACCCCGCCTTTCAAGATGAGGCCCTTGCACTCCAGGTGGGCCTTGATTCCGGCCTTTTCCCCTACCAGGTCGCCCCGGGCCACGATGGTTCCGCCGTTGGTGATGGCCCGGGAGATGATCTCCGCCCGGGTCTTGTCCGCCTCCAGGATGATGCGGCCGCCCACGTCCAGCTCCGAGCCCGGATGGCCCAAAAGGATGCTGTAGAACCGCGCCGTGGCGCCCGGGCCTCTCAGGTAGGTGGTGGGGTACATCTGCAGGCTTTTGACCGGCTTCATGCAGATGTAGTTGTTCAGGAAAAGCCCGCCTTCCTCCACGACGCCCACGGACCGGGGGCGGACGGCCATGTTCTTTGCCCAGTTGTGGATCATGGTGAAGGAGAGCTTGGCGTTCTTCTTGATGTAGAACTCGGTGATGCCGAGGTGCAGGCCGTTTCTCAGGTGCGGGCTGGTGGCGCAGCCCGTGATGACGTGCAGCTCCGAACCCTCCTCGCAGATGACGATGTTGTGCACGGTCTGGGCCATGCCGTCGCGGTCCAGGTACAGGCAGGACTGCACGGGCATGGAGACCGAGGCTTCGGGAAGCGCCCGGATGAGGTAGCCGTTCTGCAGGGAAAGTTCGGCCGCGGCCGTGTACTTGTCCGTTTCCGGGGCCACCAGCTTGCCGTAGTAGTCCTCCACCCAGGGCAGCTTTTCCAGGGCCTCCTTCACGGGATAAATCTCCAGGCCCTCCTGCCTGCTTTTGGAATAGAGCACCGCGGAATCCTTCTGGATGAAGGTGCCGGACCGGTCCACCTCGTTCGCGTCCACCCCGGCGTTCAACATCTGTTCCCGGTCCTCGGGGGGCATCTGGCGCAGGTCCTGGAGGTAGGGGTGGGACACCTCGGCGAAGCTGTACTTGGAGAGGTCGATATCCGCGCCCAGGGCGGCCTTCTTTTCCCTGGCCTGCTCGGCGCGGCTCCTTACATCAAGCATTTTACGCACTCCTCGTATCCGAATTCGCCGATGCATTTCAAGATTTCGCCGGGGTTGTTTTTGCAGGAGAGCACACCGTTGTAAAGCACCTGGGCCTTGTCCACCGTGAGGTAGTCCAGGATGAACCCGGTGTGGGAGATGATGAGCCCCATCTTGGTGCGGTTGATCAGCCGTTCCTTCACGGTGGGCTCATTTTCGCTTTTCTTGGCCCGGGGGGCTCCCCGCTGCAGGAGCTTTGCGATGGTTTCCCCCACCAGGGTTATGTTTTCCAGGTCCACGCCGCTTTCCGGCTCGTCGAACATCATGAGGTCCGCGTCCTGGGCCATGAGCTGCAACAGCTCGGAGCGCTTGATTTCGCCTCCGGAAAAACCCACGTTGATGTCGCGGTCCAAAAAGCGCTCGAACTTCACCTCCCGGGCCAGGACCTCCGGGTCCACCTTGCGGCCGCCCTTGGCTTGGGCGCAGATCTGCACCATCTGCCGGGTTTTCAGCCCCGCGATGGACGGCGGCCGCTGGTAGGCCATGCCGATGCCCAGCCCGGCCCTCTCGTGGATGGGCGTGTGGGTGATGTCCTGGCCCTTGAACGCGATCTTTCCGTGGGTGACCTTGTAGCCGGGGTAGCCCATGATGGTCATGAGCAAAGACGTTTTGCCCGAACCGTTGGGCCCGAACAGGACGTGGGTCTCCCCGGGTTTCAGTTCCAGGTCGATGTGGGAAAGGATTACCTGGTCCCCGATTTTGACCTGCAGGTCCTCGATGGTCAGCATGGTTCTCTCCTGCTCGGGATAAGGCGCGGACCGGTCCGGTTCCCCGCCTTTTGCAAAGGCTTCCACCCCCGGGGGAGCCGGTCCGCGGGGTTGTTCGCATGCCGGAACAGGCAGGGGCTTTTTCCCCGGGACCGGGCGGGTCCATGGCGGCCGCGCCTCACTTTTCCGGGGGGACCTTCGTTTGGGTCGGTTCCAGGCCGTGAGGCTTGCCCAGGCGCTCGTCCTGCCCCGTGTCCTGGCACGCGGGCACGTAGCAGGTAACGTCCACGAACTCGCACGGCTGATGGCACGAGGGGCAGGGCTCGGGGAACGCCTCTGCTTCCAGGGTGTATCCGCAGTGGGTGCACTTCCAGGTGGCCATAGGCCCTCCTCATTCCTGTGCCTGTGTCTCTCTCCGGGCCTGGGCGGGCGGCGTAAAAGTGCGGGTTGAAAACTCCCTGTCCAGCATGAGCAAGGCGGCCGGAGAACCGGAGGCCATCCTCGCCTGGGAGAGAACGCGCTCGGCGGATTCCTCTTCCTCCACCTGCTCGTCCACGAACCACCGGAGAAACGAGGACGCGGAGTGGTCCTTCTCCGCGGCGGCCAAATCCACCAGGTCATGGATCAAGCCCGTGACCTTGCGCTCGTGGGAGAGCACGTTTTCGAACGCGGCCGTGGGCGAGTCCCATCGCCCCGGGGGCGCGCCGATCTCCGAAAGGATCACCTTGCCGCCTCGGGCAAGGATGTAGTCGAAGAACTTGTTGGCGTGAGCGTCCTCCTCCTTGGCCTGGACGCGCATCCAGTTGGCGAACCCGGGAAGGTTTTGGGAGTAAAACCAGGCGGCCATGGAGAGGTAGAGGTCGGAGGAGTAACGTTCGGCGTTTAGCTGGGCATTGAAGGCGTGCTCGATTTTTTCGTTGAGCATGGCGGGGTTCTCCTGTTCATCCCCGGCGCGGGACGCGGCGCCCGCGCCGGTGCGTCGGGTCACCAGTTTTCCCCCAGAAGCTCGAAGTAGGCCCTGGGGTGCTCGCAGGAGGCGCAGATTTCCGGCGCATCTTCGCCCTCGTGCAGGTATCCGCAGTTCAAGCACCGCCACACCCGCTTTTCCTCCCGGGCGAACACCCGGTTGGTTTCGATGTTTTTCGCCAGCGCGGCAAAGCGTTTCTCGTGCTGTTTTTCCGCCACGGAAACCGCACGGAAGGTGGCCGCGATCCCGGGAAAGCCCTCGGCCTCCGCCTGCTCGGCAAAGGCCGGGTACAGCTTGGTGTGCTCGTAGTTTTCGCCGGCGGCCGCGGCCTTCAGGTTTTCCAGGGTGCAGCCGATGGTCCCGGCGGGAAAGGGGGCGGACACCACGGCCTCTCCGCCCTCCAGATACTTGAAGAACCGCTTGGCGTGCTCCTTCTCCTGGTTGGCCGTTTCCTCGAAGATGAGCGACACCTGGACGTATCCCTCCTTCTTGGCCTTGGAGGCAAAGTAGGTGTAACGGTTTCTTGCCTGAGATTCTCCGGCAAAGGCGGTCATGAGGTTTTTTTCCGTCATGGTCCCCTTCAAGGTCGGCATGGTCTTCTCCCTG
>JAFDHW010000237.1 GCA_019308705.1 Deltaproteobacteria bacterium | reverse complement strand
CATTCCTCAAATAAACAGCGTGCATTTTTCAAGGACCCTTCAATTGGCACTTAACCTGTTTAAATCCGTATAAATATTTTATTCGGTGAAATTTTTCATGAATAATTCGGGCTATGTGAGCGGGACAGAAAAACCGCCAACCGGAAAGGACCGCCATGCGGCAGACCATCAAGGACTTCGTCTCCATCGTGGCGGAAACCCTGCCCATCCATGAGCCCGTCTACGAGTTCGGGTCCCTCCAGGTGGAGGACCAGGAGGGCTTCAAATCGCTCCTTGCGGATTTTTCCGGCGCCTTTGTGGGCTGGGCGGGCAGGGAGCGCCACCCCCACACCGTGGTGGGCGTCGGGTTCAAGGGCGGTGGAAGGCGGCCCAGGAAAAACGCGCGGGCTTATCCCGGCTCCGGCCGGCCGGACCTGGGCGGATAAAGGAGGGGCAGGCTCAGGGACTCAGCGACCGGGCGTAGCCGTAGCTCCCCAGGCCGGTCAGCTCGATCATCAAGGACCAGCTCCGGTCGTAGGTGTCCTCCTCGTAGCTCGCCTCCACGGCCCAGCAGGCTGCGCGGTAGGTGACGAGTACGCCGGACTCCACCACCTCGTCCGCCATGAAATCGTGCTTGACGCTCCCGGCCACGCGCCAGGCGTCGGAGAGGTTGAGCGCGCCCTGGGCGTGGAGGGTCTCGCTCGTGTCCGCCACGTCGCGGTATTCCACGCAGGCGGTGTGGCCCACGGGGTGGGTAAAGCGCAGGGCCGCCCACTGCTCGTCGAACCGGTCCTCGTACCAGGACCAATCCCCGCCGGTTTCCAGGGAAAACCCGGACACGGGGCAGACCTCCAGCCGGGCGTCCATGGGCAGCCAGGGCCTGCGCTCGCCGGGCGCGGCGAACAGGGCCGGGTCGTCCTCGGCCGCTTCCTCGATGTCGTAGGTTTGGGAAAGCGAAAGCCAGGCGGCGCGGAAGGGGACAAGGTTTTCCCCCCGCCGGCCCCACAGGCCGTTGGCCAGGGAAAGCGTAAGGGTGTGCTCGCTCTCGACACGGTTCACCACGTCGAAGGCCGGGGCTTCGCTCTCCTCGCCGTAGGGCCGGAAGGTCCAGGAAAGCACCGGCGAAAATGTGTGGCGCAGGCCGTTGGTCCACGAGGCGTCCAGGGAAAAATCCCGCAGAAACCCCGACGACAGGTCTGCGGACAGCTCGTACATGCCCCTGGAGAAAAACCGGTCGTCGTCCGGCGTGGGAGTGTTCTCCCACGAATCCACCACCCAGGCGGTTTGAAGGAAGGCCACGCCCGGGTCCAGGTGCAGGCCGCGGACCAGGGAAAAGGGCAGGTTCGCCCGGCCGGTGAAATCCGCCCGGTGGCCCCGCAGGCCGTCCTCCCGAAAGTAGTGGCGGTAGGTGGTGTCCCAGGAGAACGCCAGGGGCGTCTCCCCCACGGGCCGCCGCACGCCGGACACCCCGACAAAGGGCAGCACGGAAAGGGTGCTGTCCGTGTTCAGCCACCGCCGGGCCGCCACGTTGTCGTTGTACGCGAACTCACCCGAGGCCGCGGTCAACAGCCAGTTCTTCTGCACGAACAGCCGGTTTTTGCGCACCACGTCGGTTTCCGATTCCAGGCCGCGGTGGAAGGTGTCCAAAAAGTCGTCCTCCACCTGGAAGAATCCGGCCGGGCCGTCGTCGAACTCCCGCAAAAAATCCTGGTCCGAAACCACGTCCACGTCCGCCTTGACCTTGACCCCGCCGTCGGACTCCCAGTCGCCCTTGGCCACCACCCACCACCGGTCGGAGTTGGGCCGGTCCCAGGGGTCGCCGGGATACCCCCATTCCTGGGTCTGCAGCGTGCCCAGGTCCTGTTCGTCGTCGGAAAGCCCCATGGCCACGGCGGTTATCCGCGTGTCCGGCGAGCCCACCCATCGGCCCTGTACCGCGCCCAGAATCCCGCGCTTTTCCATGGCCCGGGCGTAGATGGTGGCGTCCGCGTTGTCCGAGATGGCCCAGAAATACGGCTGGGTGAAGGAGAACCCTTTGCGGTCCGACTGGTCCATGTGCGGGGCGAGAAGGCCCGAGGAGCGCTTGAGCTTCACGGGGAACCCGACGGCCGGGAGCCACGCCACGGGGATTCCCTTGGCGTGCAACACCACGTTTTTGGCCCACCCGTAGCCCTCGATGCGCAGGGAAAGGTGTGAGCCGGTGAGCTTCCACGCGGGGTTCTCCCCGGGGCAGGTGGTCACCCCCGCGCCCCTGGCCCGGTAGGTGTCCTTCCCGGTCTTTTCGATCAGGTCGCCGGTAATGTAGTAGTTCTGCTGCTGGACGTAGATGGTGCCGTTTTGAAGCGTGCCCGTGTCCGTGTCCATGTCCAGGAACACGCGGTCGGCCAGGATGTAGTCCTCCCCCATCTGCAGGCGCACGTTTCCCCGCGCCTCCAGGGTGTTCTCCCGGCGGTTGAACGCGGCCCGGTCCGCCCAGAACTCCTGGGCTCCCCGCCAGCCGTGCACGTCGCCCTCGGCCTCGTAGACGCCGGTTTCCTGGTTATACTGCAGGGTGGCCGCCTCGATCTCCCAGGGCCCTTGCGGGGCCTCCCCTTGGGCCCGCGCCGGGGCCAAAGCCCCCAGGGACAGGGCAAACAGGGCCAAAACCGCGTATGCCGGGTGAAATGCGCGCAAGCCGGAAACTCCGTCCCGCAAGGGAATTGCAAGGGATTCTCAGGAAACGGCAAGTCTATACCACAAACCGCCGCGTGGACAAACACGCGTTCCTCTTTTGGCGGAGGAGAGAGAAAAACCGGAAAAAGCCCGGGGAAACCCCCGGGCCTCATGGTTCAAGAAGGGGCGGTTTCGCCCTTCCGGGCCATCAGGCTCCGGGCCCGTTCCCGGGAGGGCTGCAGACACGCAAGGCGTCCCTCCCCGGCGAAACCGCAATGAAAAGCTGTCTTACGGCGCGGGACGATGCTCCACGTTGTCCTTGAGCTGGGCGATCTGGATGCCCAGGCCCACGCACTGCCTGCCTTCCATGCACGCGTCCGCGTCCTCGGGCTCCATGTAGGTGGAAAGCTCCCGGTTGCCCTTTTTCAGGTCCACGACCCACACGCCCTTTTCCTCGTCCCACCGGGTGTTCACGTCGATGCCGCATTCGCCGATGTCCGGATGGACTTCCCTGATCTTGGCGCAAAGTTCCTTGGCGCTGTGCATGGATCCTCCAGGAAAATGGTTCCCAGCCCCGCCGCCAGGCATGGCGGCACACCCGTTATGCGCGATCCCGCCGGGCTTTCCCAACATAAGAAGCCCACGGGGCGTTGACAAGTTTCCGGCCGTGGCCGCTTTTTTCCCTTGCGAGCCGGTGGTATCCTGGCCGCGGGCTTTCAGGAGAAAGGCATGGGCCGGCAACAACCGCACAAACGCAAGTGGACGCCCTGGGTGCTGCCCATGGCGCTGTTGGCCGCCTGGTGGGCCGCCACCGCCGGGCAATGGGTTCCCCCCTACTTGTTGCCTCCCCCCGCCCAGGTGCTGGCCGCGGCCAAGGTCTACGCGGCCGGAGACAAGGGCCCCATGGCCGGCCGGTTCTTCGCGGACGCCGCCGCAAGCCTTGTTCGGGTGGGGGCGGGTTTTTCCCTGGCCGTGGCCCTGGGCCTGCCCCTGGGGCTGGTCTCCGGCAGAAGGGCCGCGGTGAACCGCTTCCTGTCCGCCACCATAAACGGGCTCCGCGCCGTGCCCGGCATCGCTTGGCTGCCCCTGGCCCTGGTGTGGTTCGGCATCGGGCTTAAGACCACCGTGTTTCTGGTGGCCCTGGCCGCGTTCTTTCCGGTTTACCTGAACGCCCAGGCCGGCGCGCGCAACGTGCCGGAACTCTGGCTCCAGGCCGGCGCCATGATGGGCGCGTCCGGCGCAAGGGGCGTATTCCGCGTCCTGGTGCCGGGCGCCATGCCCCATGTGGTCACCGGTCTGCGCCTGGGGCTGGGCATCTCCTGGGCCTACCTGGTCCTGGGCGAACTCACCGGCGTGCCCCACGGCCTGGGCGCCGCCATCATGGACGCCCGCATGCTGGGCCGGCTGGACCTCATCGTGGCGGGAATCCTCATCATCGCCCTCCTGGGCCGCGCCACCGACCGCCTCCTGGTCCTTTTCCTCACCACCGCCTTTTCCAGCGCAAGGAGGCGGCCATGACGCAACCGCTGCTGACCGTCTCCAACCTCACCAAATCCTTCCACCCGGACGGCCGGAATCCCGTGCTGAAGGACCTGTCTTTCACCGCCCACAAAGGCCGGTTCCTCTGCATCCTGGGCCCGTCGGGCTGCGGCAAGACCACGCTTTTGAAAACCATCGCCGGCTTTCTGCCCCCCACCGGCGGAACCGTGGAAGTCGCCGGCCGGCCCGTCACCCGCCCCGGCCCGGACCGGTGCATGGTGTTCCAGGAAGATGCCCTGTTCCCCTGGCTCACCATAAACGTGGCCTTCGCCATCCCCGGCAAAAAAAAACGACGCCTGGAACTCGCCCGTTTCCACCTCCACGCCGTGGGCTTGTCGCACGCCGCCACCCACCTCCCCCACCAGCTCTCCGGCGGCATGAAGCAACGCGCGGCCTTGGCCCGCGCCCTGGCCCTGTCTCCCCAAATCCTCCTCATGGACGAACCCTTCGGCTCTCTGGACACCCAAGCCAAGGCCCAAATGCAAAAGCTTCTCCTTACCCTGTGGGCCCAACTGGCCCAAACCATCCTCTTCGTAACCCACGACCCCACCGAAGCCGCCACCCTTGCCGACAAGGTGCTGATCATGGGAAACGGCAGAATTGAAAAGACCATGGAAATAAACCTGCAACGGCCAAGGAACAGGAAGGATGTGGAATTGTTCAGGAAAGCGAATGAGCTGGAAGAGGAACTGAAGGTTTAGCCCGGATTATGCATGAAAAATTTCACCAAATAAAATATTTATATGGATTTAAACAGGTTAAGTGCCAATGGAAGGGTCCTTGAAAAATGCGCGCTGCTTCTTTGAGGAATGCTGACATCGGCGAAATTTTTCACCCTTCCGGCGAGCCCGATTCGCGCGATAGCTGCGTCAGGAGGCGGTCGCGGTACAAAAGTACAGCTTCCCTCCTCCT
>JAFDHW010000236.1 GCA_019308705.1 Deltaproteobacteria bacterium | reverse complement strand
AAAAATGCACGCTGTTTCTTTGAGGAATGCTGCCATCGGCGAAATTTTTCACCCTTCCGGCGAGCCCGATTCACGCGATAGCTGCGTCAGGAGGGGGTCGCGGTACAAAAGTACGGCTTCCCTCCTCCTTCCTTGCTCTCGCGCGAATCGAACGCGTGAATAATCCGGGCTAAATACTTTCCCGCCCGCATTGACTTTGCTGGTGACGGGGGGTAGGTCCGGAGCATGAATGCCCGCCTTCCCCTTGCCGCGTCCATGCGTCATTTCGCGCCGTTGCGGGGGTTGTTCGTCCGCAACCGGTGGCCGCTTTTGGCCGGGTTCGCAAGCCTGCTCCTGGTGGACGGGCTGCAACTGGCCATTCCCCTGGTGATCAAGCGGGCGGTGGACGCCCTGGCCGCGGACAGGGCCACGGCCATGCTGCTTTTGGCCTACGGCGGGTGGATAGTGGCCCTGGCCGCGGCCATGGCCGTGTTCCGGTACGTGTGGCGGTCTTTTTTGCTGGGCCACTCGCGCATGGTGGAGGCGGAGATCCGCAGCAGGCTGTTTTCCCACCTCCAGACCCTTTCCCCGAAATTCTTCCAGGAAAAGACCACCGGCGACCTCATGGCCCGGGCGGTGAACGACTTGAACGCCATCCGCATGGCCACGGGCATGGGGCTGGCCGCGCTCACCGACGGGTTGCTCATGGGTGCGGCGGCCATCGGGTTCATGATGGCCATCGACGTCGAGCTGACCTTGTGGGCGCTCATTCCCGCACCCTTCGTGGTGGCCTTGACCCGGGTGTACACCCGGCGCATGAGCAGGTCCTACGAACGGGTGCAGAAAACCTTCGGCGCGCTCACGGAGCGGGTGCGGGAGGCGTTTTCCGGCATCCGGGTGGTGATGGCCTACGGCCGGGAAGACTGGGTTTCTTCCCGGGTGCGCGAAGAGGGCGAAAACTACGTGGCCGAGAACATCCGCCTGGCGCGGACGCTGGGGGTGTTCTTTCCCATGATGAGTGTGTTCACCAACCTGGGCCTGGCCATCGTGGTGTGGCGCGGCGGCGGCCTGGCCATCGTGGGCGAGATCTCCACGGGCGGTTTCGTGGCGTTCACCACCTACCTGAACCTTTTGACCTGGCCCATGATGGCCATGGGATGGGTGACCAACCTCATCCAGCGCGGCGGGGCCTCCATGCAGCGCATCAACCAGGTGCTGGACACGCCGCCGGACATCACGGGCCCGCCGGAATCCGAACACGCCCCATCCGGCGTGAAAGGGGAGCTTTCCACCAAAAACCTCACCTTCACCTACGCCGGAGCCAACCGGCCGGCGCTCGAAAACGTGAGCCTCGCCATTCCCAAGGGCGCGTTCGCCGTGGTGGTGGGGCCGGTGGGAAGCGGCAAGTCCACCCTGGCCTGCTCCTTCGCCCGCATGGTGGACGTGGAACCCGGCCAGGTCTTCGTGGACGGCACGGACGTGACCCGGTATCCCCTTTCCGTGCTGCGCAAAAACATCGGGTTCGTGCCCCAGGAACCGGTGGTGTTTTCCGACACCCTGGCCGCCAACGTGGCCTTTGGCAGGAAGGACGTGGGCCGGGAGGCGGTCGAAAAGGCCCTTGGCGCGGTGCGGCTCCTGGAGGAGATCGACGACACGAAAGGGGGCATAAACGCCGTGCTGGGCGAACGGGGGGTGACCCTTTCCGGCGGCCAGCGCCAGCGGCTGACGCTCGCCCGCGCCCTGGCCGGCGACCCGCCGGTCTTGATCGCGGACGACGCCCTCTCCATGGTGGACACGCGCACCGAAAAGGCGGTGATGGAGGAGATTTTGAAGCTGCGCGCCGGGCGCACCACCGTGGTGGTGACCCACCGCGTGGGGGTGATGCAAAAGGCGGACGTGGTGTTCGTGCTGGAGAAAGGCAGACTGGCCGAGTCCGGCACCCACGAGCATCTTCTGGCCGCGGGCGGGCCCTATGCCAGGCTGTACGAGCGGCAGCTTTTGGCCGAAGACCTGGAAAAGGGCGGGAGCTGATGCGGGGCGACTTCGGATACATGGAGGAAGGGCAACTGGGAAAACCCTACAACCTGCGCCTTTTGCGCAGGCTTTTGCCTTACGTGCGCGGGTCCTGGGGCGCGGTGGCCCTGGCGCTGTTGGCCTCCATCCTCATCACCGCCGCGGACCTGGCCGTGCCCTACGTTTCCAAGGTGGCCATCGACCACTACATCGTGGGCACCTGGTACGAGGCCAAAAAGCCCCTTCCCGCCGAGGCAAAGCGCATCCTGGAGAACTATCCGGACGGGCTGGTGCGCTCGGCAGACGGCCGGGCGTTCATGAGCCACGTGAAGGCCACGGAAATGGACCCGGCCCACGCCCGCAAACTGGAAGAGTCGGGCGTGCTGTTTCCCCACAAGTTCGTGCGCGCGCCGCGAAACGCAAAGACCCGGCGCATCCTGGAGGGCCTCCCCGGGCTGGCGGACATGCCGGACAAAACAGCGATGGTGCCGGCGGAGACGCTTGCCGGCCTTTCCACGAAGCACCGGGCCATCCTGCGGGCGGACGACCTCGCCGGCCTGTTCTCCATGGGGCTTTTGCTGCTGGCCCTCTCCGCGGCCGCGGTCTTTTTCGGGTACTGGGAGTACAACCTCCTGGAACGCGCGGGCCAGCGCATCATGCAGGGCATCCGCACCCACCTGTTCGACCACCTCGTCGCCCAGTCCCCGGCGTTTTTCGACCGCCACCCCGTGGGCAGGCTGGTGACCAGGGTCACCAACGACGTGGAAAACCTGAACGAGATGTTCAAGAGCGTCATGGTCACGGTGTTCAAGGACGTCTTCATCCTGGCGGGCATCGTGGGGGTGATGCTCGCCCTGGACGTGCGCCTGGCCCTGGTGTGCCTGGTTCTGGTGCCGCCGGTGATCCTGGTGACCGCCGTGTTTTCCCGCATGGCGCGCGACGCCTTCCGCAGGCTGCGGGCGACGGTGGCCAGGATGAACGCCTTCTTGCAGGAGCGGCTTTCGGGTATCCGGGCGGTCCAGTTCTTCGCCGTGGAGGACGCCCAGATGGAAGAGTTCTCCGTGGTGAACCGGGAAAACTACGACGCGGGCATGCTGCAAATCAAGATCTTCGCCGTGTTCATGCCCCTGATGGAGTTCCTGTCCGCCCTGGGAGTCGCGCTCATCATCTGGTACGGCGGCCTGCGGGTGCTCTCCGGGCAGGTGACGTTGGGCACCCTGGTGGCGTTCGTGAGCTACATGCGCATGTTCTTCCGGCCGGTGCGCGATATCGCGGAAAAGTACAACATCATGCAGGCGGCCATGGCGTCCTCCGAGCGGATCTTCGAGTTCCTGGACACGGACGAGCGCCTGCCCCCCGGTACGGGCCAGGCCCCGGAGAAGCGCGAGGGCAGGGCGGATTTCCAGTCCGTGGATTTCTCCTACGAGCCCGGGCGGCCGGTGTTGCGGAACGTGTCCTTTTCCATCCCCCCCGGGTCCACGGTGGCGCTGGTGGGTCGGACCGGCTCGGGCAAGACCACCTGCGCGCACCTTCTGGAGCGGTTCTACGATCCCGTTTCCGGGTCCGTTGCCATGGACGGCGCGGACCTCCGGCAATGGCCGGTTCGGGACCTGCGCAAACGGCTGGCCCTGGTGCAGCAGGACGTGTTCTTGTTCGCGGGGACCATCCGGGACAACATCACCCTGGGCCAGGACAAGGGCGAAGACGCGCTTTTGTCCGCCGCGGAAAAATCCGGGGCCTTGGAGTTCATCCGGCACCTTGAAAAGGGCATGGACACCGTGCTGGCCGAGCGCGGGACCAACCTTTCCGCGGGCCAGCGGCAGCTTTTATCCTTCGCCCGGGCCCTGTACGCGGACCCCGCAGTGCTCATCCTGGACGAGGCCACCTCCTCCGTGGACCCGGAAACCGAGGCTGCCATCCAGAAGGCCATCCGCCAGATGTCCGCCGAGCGCACCATGCTGGTGGTGGCCCACCGGCTGTCCACCATCGAAAAGGCGGACAACATCGTGGTGCTCTCCCACGGCAGGGTGGCGGAGACGGGCACCCACCAGGAGCTGATCCAAAAAGGCGGGCTGTATGCCAAGCTGTTGGAAGCCGCGCGCAGGGAATAGCCGCGCGCACGTATCCCTTTTTCTGGGGAGCGTGGAAGGGACCTTTGTCCCGGGCCTTTCCCGCGGCGTGCTTTCCGGGCCCTGCACCTTCGGGTTCATCGCCCCCATCCCGGCCGTGGCCGGAAAACCGCGCCTATCCCCCTTCGCCTTCCTCCAGCAGGTTTTCTATGCTTTGGGCGGTGATGCCCATGATTTTGCCGGAGGAGGAGAGGACCGCGTCCAGGGCGCCCTGGCGGCACCAGCGGCGGATGGTCCTGGGATGCTTGCCCAGAAGCGAGGCGGCCTGGTTCACCGGGACCAGGGGCTTGGGCTTCCGGCGCCGCGCGGCCCAAAGCTCTT
>JAFDHW010000002.1 GCA_019308705.1 Deltaproteobacteria bacterium | reverse complement strand
AAATTTCGCCGATGTCAGCATTCCTCAAAGAAACAGCGTGCATTTTTCAAGGACCCTTCCATTGGCACTTAACCTGTTTAAATCCATATAAATATTTTATTCGGCGAAATTTTTCATGAATAATTCGGGTTATGGGAGTTGGGAGCTATGGGCCGCGGCAGGGCGGCGGCCCGAATGGAATGGCCCTTGGAAACATTGGATATTTGTTTCAGGACAACAAGGCGATTCGCTTAGGGTGTTCACCCCATTTGTGGAAGTGCTGTCTCAGCCCGGGGAGCGGTGTTGTGGGAAAATCCTTGCCCTACGGCCGTTTTGCCATTATATTGCCATAAATTTTCTGGTATGAACCTGTACATTGGGGCGGCGGCGGGACCGGCGAAGCTTGACGATAAGGCCCGGACGGGGATAATATTTGCGGAAGTTGACCGGGACGCCTTTTTTTGTTTGGATCTGCCGGGGACAACATGAGACTACCCTGCCCTTTCCCCGAATCCTTGCGAAAAGACCAAAAGTCCGTCCCCTGATCTGGAAGCCGATATGAGTGCAGAGTCCGGCCTCAAAGGCCAGCTTCAATTCCTGAGCTTGCCGGAAGTTCTCCAGTTGCTGAACTCCAGCGGCTCCACCGGCGTGCTGCGCATCAAGAGCCCGCATCTGGAGCGTCCCGGGGAGGTCTTTTTCTGCGACGGCGAGGTGATGGACGCCGTCTGCGGGCAAAGGGAAGGCATCGAAGCCGTATACAGCCTGTTCGGATGGAGCGAGGGGGATTTCGAGTTCGTCCACCGGAAGGTGAATTCTGTCCGCAAGATCAAAAGCGGCGTTATGGAGCTCATTATGGATGGGCTCCGCAAGCTGGACGAGGGGGAGATCGAAAAGATCGGCCCGCCCAAGGAGGACGACCGGGATTCCCCGGCCAAGGGCACCCACCTGCCCATCATCTCCCGCACGGAATCCAACTACGCCTACGTGGTGGCCGAGGAGGAGATCCGCCACGGGGAGCACATCGTCCAGGAAGGCAAGTACGGTTCCTGGGTGTCCGTGATCCTGGAGGGCTACGCGGACGTGCAGAGAAACACGGAAAAGGGGCCGTTGGCCATCGCCCGGCTGGGCCCGGGCGCCCTGGTGGGCAACATCTCCAACGTGCTCACCCCCAAGAACATTCGCACGGCCACCCTTTGCGCGGTGGGAAACGTGGTCCTGGGCGTCCTGGACCTGCGCCGCGTCCACGCAGAGTTCGCCGCCATGAAGCCGGACCTCCGGGCCTACTGCGTCAGCCTGGGCCGCAGGCTTCAGCAAGTCACGGACCGGGTGGTGGAAACCTACACCGGCAAGCTGGACGCCAAGTCCTTCCTCGCCGGCAAGAAGACCATGTTCAAGCAGGGCGCGGACGAAAACGGAGTATACCGCGTGGTGGAGGGCGAAGCGGTCATCGTGGCCCAGAAGGGCAAGGACCTGGTTCCCCTGTGCAAGCTAAAGGAAAACGACTTTATCGGCCACCCCTTCCTGGACGTGGGCCAGGAATACAAAAACGCCGCGGTGATGGCCAGCGAAGACTGCTCCGTGGCCGGGGTGGACGGCGCGGAAATGGTCAAGGGCTTTCAGGAGGTTTCCCCCCTCATCCGCACCATCGTGGACCACGAGGCCAACTGCATCGCCAACACCACCAACATTCTGCTCACCTTCGAGGAGCGGTATCCTTCCCAGAAGAAGGGGAAAAAAAACTGATACCGCCGCCTTGGACCGGACCGCTGTCCCGGAAAAGAAAAAACCGCCTCGGGAAAAATTGCCGGGCGGTTTGCCGTTTTTTTGCGGGGATTTAAGGGTTAGCGGCGGAGGTAGAAGCCCAGGGCCGCGTCGTAGGTGCCGGGTTGCACGTCGAACTGGGCGCCGATGTACTGGTTTTCCGCCACCCGCACGATGCAGCGCTTTTCGATGAGGGACCGCTTGGGGTCGTCCAAGAGGAACTTCACGTAGATCCGGTCTCCCGCGGCCAGGTTGTGCCTTCCCCTGGGAACGAAGCCCACCCCGCCCATGGACACGTTTTTCACCACCATCTTTCCGCCCTTCAAGGGGTTGTCCGGGCAGGAGAAATCGCCGGCCAGCTCCGTGGGCTTTCTGTACTGCCTCCGGAATTCGAGGGTCACAGGGTAGGTGCCCCGGCATTTGCAGCGGACCTTCAAGGGGCCCTTCTTGTCCTTGTACTTCTCCACGTTCATGGTCTTGGACTTTCCGCAGTGGGGACAGGTGAACACCGCGGTGAAGTCCACGTTCACGTATACCTTGATGGGCTCCATGTCCCCCCGTATCGCGCCTTGCCTGGAAACGACGCCCGGCCCCTGGCGACGCGCCTGTCTTCCTCGGTTTTTGAGCTTTTATCGCCTTGTTGCCGCAAAATAACTATAAGAAGAATTTGCTGCCAAATCAACATGCGGTGAAGGGATTTTCCTCGCGCAGCAAAGGGCCCGGCCTTGCTTTTCCGGGGTTTTGCCGGCCTTTGCCTCTGATCCGGGCTGTTTTTGGTCAGTTGGCCCGATCCGCGGCAATGGTCCCCTGGTCCATGTGAAACATGGAAACCCCGGGGGCCGCGTCGGCGAACCGTCTTGCCGTGTCCGGGTGGCAGGTGAAGAAAAGGATCTGGGCGGATTGGGAAAGCCGGCACAGGGCCTGGATGGTCCTTTCCGCCCGGAGCGGGTCGAAGTTCACCAGGACGTCGTCCATTACCACGGGCAGCCGTACGCCGCCCGTGCACAGGTGACGGATGTAGCCCAAGCGGAAACACAGATACAGCTGTTCGGCCGTGCCCCGGGACAACAGGTGGGCCGGTTTCCGGGACCCGTCTGCGGCCACCACCTCCAGGGAATCGGCCCCCAGGGGGGCCACCACGCGGTGGTACCGGCCGTTGGTGATGGTGGAAAAGAACCGGGAAGCCTCCTTGATCACCTCGGGCTGGTGCTCCTCCTCCATGCGCCGGACCGCTTGGTGGAGCAGCCAAAGGGCCAGGGCGGGCACGGCATACTCCCGTGTCTTGTCCCGGATCTGGCGGCCGAGTTCCTCCTTGGTTTCCGCCCGGGAGAAAAGCGCGTCGGAGTCCGCCAGAAGCTCCAATTCATGGTCGAGCCGCGCAGCCTGCCGCCGGCATTGCTCCAGCTGTTCGCGGACGCTTTCTATGGACCGCTCCTTTTGCTTCCTTTCCAGCCGGACGTCCGCCGCCTCCCTTTGGGCCAGCCTTTGTTCCACCACAGCCAGGTCCGACTGCCCGGAAACCTTCTTCAGCGTGGCGCAAAGTCTTTCCACCTTCTGCTGGAGGGCGTCCCGCCTGGCGGCCAGGGCCGCCTTTTCCCGGTACGTTTCCCGGTCTTCCGCACCGGCGGCCGCAAGCAGGGCGGCGATTTCGGCCTCCTTTTCCTCCTTGCGCCTGCGGGCGGCGGCAATCTTGTTGCCGAGCTTTTCCAGGTCCTCCAAGTGCTTCTTCCGAACGGCCTGATCCCGGCCGGCCCGGGCCAGGTCCCCGGCCAGCAGGGAAACCGCGGCCGCCGGGTCGCTGCCCGGGGTTCTGCCCAGCCTGGAAAGGAGCGCGGCGGCCCGGGCGTCGAAATCCTCCACGGCCCGTTTGCATGCTTGGGCTTCGGCCTCAAGGCGCTCTTTCTCCCGGAACAGCCGCCGGGCGTTGTCCAGAAGGGGCACGGCCTTCAAGGCCTCGGCAGGGGAGGGAAAAGGCGAAAGCCCGTGTTTCCCGGCCCAGGCCCGCCAGGAATCCAGGGTCCTGGCAGCCAGGTCCTCGGCAACGTCCCTGTCGCCTTCCGCCTTTTTCAGGGCGTCGTTGGCCCGGCGGATGTCCTCCAGGGCGCGTTCCGCCAGCATGCGGTCCTTTTCCAGGGCACGTCGCTTTTCCCCGGCTTCCCGCGCTTTTTGGCGGAACGCTTCCAGGTCCCGTTCCAGGGTCTTTTCCGTGGCGTGTTCCATCCCCGGCAGGCAGGCGGCGCGGCGGGCCAGGTCCGCCAAGGCCTGTTTCCGCTCTTCGACCCGGCGGCGGGTCTCGTCCATCCGCCGCGCCAGGTTCTGGGCCGCCTCCACCCGGGCAAAAAGCCCCTCCGCGCCCTCGGGGGGAAGGTTTTCCGGCAGGTTGCGCTCCCGCAGAAACTCCTTCCACCGGCCTTGGGCCGCCTTCTGGTTTTTCGCGGCCTGCGTCTCACCCTTTTCCAGGGCGTCCCTGCGGGCCGATTCCCGGGAGAGGCGCTTTTGGGCCTCCTCCAAAAACAGTTCCAGCCGCCGGGCCTTTTCCAGGTCCCTGCGGGCCGCTTCCAGGCAATCCTCGGCCAGGTCCAGGGCGGATTCGTCCAGGTGCCGGGGCGCCTCCAGGCCTAGCTCGGAAAACGCCCGTTCGGCCTGGTTGCGCAGCGCGCTTTTTTCACCCGCCTTGTTCCCGGCCGCCAGGCTCCCGGCGGCCAAGGCCAGGCCCGCCGCGGCCCCTGCGCTGGGAAGGACAAGCCAGGCCGGGGAAGCCCCTGCAAACCAGGCCAGGCCGCCTCCGGCCAGGGACAGGCCCAGCAGGACCAACCCGGCCCACAGGGAAGCGGGCGTCCGGAGGGTGGATTGCCCGAGCACCTGCATGGCCGGGATGACCCTCCGCAGGGAGCGCATGGCGCGCTCCGCGGATTCCAGGGCTTGCTGGCGGCCCTGGGGGTCTTCCTTTTGCACGGCCTGTTCCAGGCGGGCGGCCTCCCTCGCTTCGGCGTCCTCCCCGGCCCGGGCCCGCTCCAGCTCCGCTGTGGCCTGCTTGTGCGCCTCCCTGGCCTCCAGGTCTTCCCGGGCCAGTTCCTGGGCCTGGTGCCTGGCCCCGGCGGAGAGGTCAAAGCCCTCCAGGTCCGTCCGGTCCCATTGCGGGCTGATGGAGCGCATGGCCCGGTCCAGGGCGGCGGCCTCCTGTTCCAGGCGGTCCCGCAGGGCTGGCAGGTCCGCGGAAAGCAGGAGGCACCGGCCGCGGATCTCCTCGGCCTCCAGGGCCTGGGCCTCGTCCGGGCCTTCGGCGGCTTTTCCCTCTTCCAGCCGCGCCCGGGCTTTTTCCAGCTGGTCCGTTGCCCCGTCCAGCAGCGTTTCCCAATGGGAGATCTCCTCCAGGGCCTTCTGGGCTTTCTTTTGGGCCTCCTCCAGGTCCCCGGCGAGTTTCCTGGCCCGGGCCGCGGCCCCTTGGGAGGTATCCGCAGCAAACACCGCCTCCTTGGTCCACCCCGGCCCCAGGGCGGAAAGGATCTCCTCCGCCTCCCGGCCTCGGGCCGCGGCCCGGGCCAGGAAACTCGCCACCCACTTTTCGTTCTCCCTGCGGCCGTGGCGTTCGCCGGAAAGGTCCTCGATCTCCCGGGCCGCCTCCAAAAGATTCCCGTCGGCTTCGGCCTCCTTAAGCCCCTCCTTCACGGCCTTTTCCTCGGCCAGCAGGTCCTCCATGACGCGCCTTTCCCGGGCAAGAGCCTCCTCCAACCGGTCCAGGCGCGCGGCTGGATCCGGCGGAAGGTCTCCGGTGACCTCCGGCAGTTCCTTCAGGTTCTCGCGGGCGGAGACCAGTTCCACCCAGTCGTCCCAGAGCCGGTCTAGCACGTCCAATTCGTGGCACTGGGTCCGCAGGTCCTCCTCCTGCTGGGAAAGCTCCTCGATGCGGGCGGCGAGCGCCTGCCTTTCCCTTTCCAGGTCCGCGTATTGCACGGCCTGGCCCGCGGCCTGGGCGAGATCGGCCTCCGCCTGTTTGAGGTCCTTCAGCAGGCTGTTGACGGCCTGGGTTTTGCCCCGGGGCTTGAACAGGTTTTCCATCTGGTCCCGGAGGGACTTCTGCGCCTTGGGCAGGGCCAGGACCTGGGCCCCCAGGGACGCGCCGTACAGCGCGCTTTTCACCTGGTCCGCGGAAAGGGAGGCAAAGGTGGAAAGCTCGTCCAGGGAAAAGGCGAACACGTTGGCAAACAGGGCTTCCGAAACGTTTCCCAGCATGCGGGCCAAGTCCTCCTGCCCGCCCGCCGAGCCGTCGGCAAAGGTGAGGGTGACCGGGCCGCCGCGAACACCTTCTTTGCGGAAAAGCATCACCCGGCCCAGGGCGTCGTCCTCCAAAGACAGGCTTCCCCGTCTTTTGGTGCCGTCGATCGGCTCGTAAGGGATAAGGCCGTTTTTCTTGTTGGGGAACCCGAAGAGCATGGCCCGGATGAACGCCAGGCAGGTGGATTTCCCGGCCTCGTTTTCGCCCACGAACAGGTTGATCCCCGGCGAAAGGCCCTGAACCGACGCCTTGGAGAACATGCCGAAGCCTTCCAGGGACAGGCCGCGGATGATCATGGGTCCTCCCCTTCCAGGAGGTCCAGGCACAAGAGGCCCGCTTCCTCCAGCAACTGCGCGAGTTCCTCCTGGTCCGGGGCGGCGGCCGCCCGGGAAACGTCCCGATTCCTGAACAAATCCCCCAGGGCCTCCTTCCGGATGCGCTCCAAAAGTTCCGGGTTCTTGGCCGCCCTGAAGGCCAGGGCCAGGGCTTGGCCCGCAAGGTCCGTTTCCCGGCTCCTGGCTTCGAGGTCCACCTCGGGTTTGCAGCGAAAGGGCAGGTCCGCCACGAACACGCCGCCCGCGCCGTGGGAAAACCGCTCCCGCACCCGTTCCAGGAGCTGGGGCAAAACCCCTTCCCGGGCCAGCTCCCGGTGCAGGGGGCCGCGTCCCGTCAAAGGAACCCGGGCGGCCAGGGGCTTTCCCGCATCCGCAAAAAGGCTTTCCACCAGGCCGCAGATTTCATCCTCCAGCCGGTCTATGGTGTCCATCCCCTCGATGGAAAGGGCGGATTCCTCGAACCGCACGGCGCAGGTCTCCACGAACTCCGTTTGCGCGGTCTTGCCCTCCACCCGCACCAGGCAGCAGCCCCGGGGGCCGGTTTCGCGGAAGCTCCGTCCCTGGGTGTTTCCCGGGTACACGGCCAGGGGGTTTTGGGCGGCCGTGCGGCGCTCGTGCACGTGGCCCAGGGCCCAGTAGTCCACCCCGGGCACGGAAAGGTCCGCCACGGTGCAGGGCGCGTAGTTCCCGTGGCCGGACACCGCCCCCACGTTGGCGTGGAGCACCGCCGCGTGAAAAGGCCCGGACGGGTCCGTTTCCGGAAACAGCCGGGCCAGGTTCCGCTTTTCCTCGGCCGCGGCAAAGCTGATTCCCGACACCCGGGCGATCTCTTCGCCGTCCCGCATCACGGGGAGCGTCTGCACTTCGTGGGGGCCGAACATGTGGAAGTTTTCCGGCATGGCCAGGGGTAGGGGCCGGGAGGCGGCAGGGTCGTGGTTGCCCATAACGCAGAACACGGGGATCCCGTGTTCATGGAGGCGCACGGTCTGGTCCCGCAGAAACGCCGCTGCCCGCAGGCTTTTTTCCGCCCAGTCGAACACGTCGCCGGAAAGGATAAGGAACGCGGCCTTTTCCCGGATGCACAGATCCGCCGCCCGGGCAAAGGCGTCGAAGGTGGCGCGCTTAAGGTACGGCTCCATGGCGGGGGCCCGCTCGGTGAGGCCGGAAAAGGGGCTGTCCAAGTGCAGGTCAGCCGCGTGGACAAAGCAGAAGGAGGCCATGGAAGGTCCTGGAATGCGGGTGGAAACAGGGATCGCCCGAAGAGGTTTTTTGGAGAAAAGATAGCAGATTTCTCCGCAAGATGCACGGCGGTTGTTGCCACCGTGCGGGTGGAATACTATACTGCGGCCGGCCTCCCCCCCAAAAGGCGGCGTGCGCAATTTTTGGGGGCGTACCTCTTTTCCGCGAGCAATTTCCATGTCCGAAAAAGGCAAAGTGGCCCGGGCCGCCGGAGTGGTGGGCGGCGCCACCCTGGCAAGCCGCGTATTGGGGTTTGTGCGGGACGCGGTGGCGGCCTGGTTTTTTGGCGCAGGGCTCGCCGCGGACGCCTTTTTCGTAGCCTTCCGCATCCCCAACCTCCTGCGCCGCCTGTTCGCCGAGGGCTCGCTCACCATCGCCTTCGTGCCCGTGTTCTCCCAGCGCATGGAGGACCACGGACAACAGGACGCCTTCGCCATGGCCCGGGCCGGGTTCAGGCTCCTGGCCCTGGTGCTGGCGGGGGTCACGGTTCTGGGTATCGTGTTCGCCCCCCAGGTCGTCTCCGTGGTCGCCCCGGGTTTTGCCCGCAACCCGGACAAGTTGGCGCTCACGGTCACCCTCACCCGCATTACCTTTCCCTACGTGTTCTTCATTTGCCTGGTGGCGCTGTGCATGGGCGTCTTGAACGGCCTGGGCCATTTCTTCGCCCCGGCCGCCGCGCCCGTGCTGCTGAACGTGGCCATGATCGGCGCGGTGTTCGGCCTCGCGCCCCTGTTCGAACAGCCCGTGGTGGGCCTGGCCTGGGGCGTGATCATCGGCGGCGCGCTCCAGCTTTTCTTCCAGTTTCCGTACCTGGTGAAAAAGGGCGTTCGCCTGTGGGAGGGCAAAAGCCTGTGGCACCCGGCCCTGGGGCGCGTCATGGTCCTCATGGGGCCGGCGGTGTTCGGCGCGGCCGTATACCAGGTGAACATCCTGGTGGGCACGCTTTTGGCCTCCCTGCTGCCGCCGGGCAGCGTGAGCTATCTGTACTACGCGGACCGGCTGGTGCAGTTTCCCCTGGGCGTGTTCGGCATCGCGCTGGCCACGGCCGTGCTCCCCACCCTGTCCCGCCAGGCGGCCAGGAAGGACTTTGACGAGCTTGCCCAAAGCTTCTCCTTTGCCGTGCGGCTCTTGTTCTTCATCACCCTTCCGGCCGCCGCGGGGCTCATCGTGCTCAGGACGCCCATCGTGGCCCTGCTCTTTGAGCGGGGGGAGTTCGGTCCCGCGGCCACAGCCGCCACCGCCCGGGCGCTTCTGTACTACGCCGTGGGCCTGTGGGCATTTTCCGCGGTGCGCATCGTGGTGGCGGTGTACTACTCGCTCCAGGACACCTGGACGCCGGTGCGAAGCGCCATGATCTCCATGGCCGCCAACGCGGTGTTCGCCCTGGCGCTCATGGGCCCCATGCTTCATGCGGGACTGGCGCTCGCCACCAGCCTGGCCTCGGGGGTGAACCTGCTCATCCTGGTGGCGCTCCTCCGCCGCCGGTTGGGCGGGCTTCGGGGAGGTGATATACTCTCCTCCGTGTTCCGGTCCGCCGCGGCCGCCGGGGCCATGGGCCTGGCGGTGCACTTCGCGGCCGGTCCGGTGCTTGGGCCGGACCCCTCCCTGCCGCGCCTGGCCGGGGGGGTGTGCGGCCTGGTGGTGCTGGGCATGGCGGTGTTCGCCGCCGGCGCAAGGGCCCTGCGCCTTTCCGAGTTCGATTACGCCCTTTCCATGGTCCGGAAGCGGAGACGTTCATGAGCGTAAAGGACAGCCTCGTGATGACGGTCGTGGTGTTCGGCCTGTTTTTGTTGCTGTTGTTCATTGCCCTGGAGGACCGGGGACTGGTGACCTACCTGGAGCAGTCCAGGAAGCTTTCCCGCATCCAGGTGCAGAACCAGGCCCTGGAGGAGGAGAACGCCGAACTGTTCCGGTCCATCGAGCGGCTGCAGAACGACATGGGCTACGTGGGGGGCATCGCCCGGCGGGAGCTTGGCATGGTGTCCAAAGACGAGGTCATCCTCCGCTTCCGCAAGGACCCCTCCACGGACCGTCCCCAAAGCCCGCCCCCCGCCGTGGAGCCTTTGCGGTGATCCGCCCCGAACCCGCCAAAAGCCCGAAACCCTCCGCGCCGGTCCGGGTGTTCCACGTCATCACCACCCTGGAGGTTGGCGGCGCGGAACGGATGCTGGAAAAGCTCCTTTGCTCCATGGACCGCGAGCGCTTCCCCTGCCGGGTGGCGTCCCTGATCCCCGGCGGCGAGGTGGCCGAAGCCATCCGCGGCCTGGGCGTGGAGGCGTTTGACCTGGGCATGCGCAGGGGCAGGCCGTCTGTGGCGGGTCTGGCGAGGCTGGTTTCCCTGTTGCGTGATTACCGGCCCCGGGTGGTTCAGACCTGGATGTACCACGCGGACCTGCTGGGCCTTGCGGCCGCCCGCTTAGCCCGCACGGGAAAGGTGGTGTGGAACATCCGGTCCTCGGGCGTGGAGGCGGAGGACGGGCCGCTTCTCACCCGGGCGGTGATCCGCGCCTGCGCCGGGCTTTCCCGGTTCCCGGACGCCGTGGCCGCAAACTCGCGGTCCGGCAAACGGCGGCACCAGGCGATCGGGTTTTCTCCCAAACGCTGGGTCATTCTGCCCAACGGGTTCGACCTGTCCCGGTTTTTTCCGGACCCGGAGGCGGGCCGGGCGTTCCGCAAGACCCTGGGCCTGGCCGGAGACGCTCTGCTGGTGGGCGTGGTGGGCCGGTGGCACCCGGTGAAGGACATGCCCGTGTTTTTTGCCGCCGCAGAGGAAGCGGCCCGCGCCCTGCCCAACGCCCGGTTCGTGCTCTGCGGCCGGGGCATGGATTGGGACAACCCCGAGCTTTCCGAACTCGCGGCCCGGCATAAGGTGGCGGACCGGCTGCATCCCCTGGGCCTGGTCGCCGACGTGCCCCGGGTCATGACCGGGCTGGACCTGTTGGTTTCTTCCTCCCGGGGAGAGGGGTTCTCCAACGTGCTGGGCGAGGCCATGGCCTGCGGCGTGCCCTGCGCGGCAACGGACACGGGCGACGCGGCGGACATCCTGGGCCCCTGCGGACAGGTGGTCCCGCCGGGGGACCCCAAGGCCCTGGCCCGGGCCATGGTGAAGGTCCTGTCCCTTTCTTCGGACAAGCGGAAGAAGCTCGGCATGGAGGCCAGGGAGCGGGTTTCCACCCGGTTCTCGCTGGAGGCCGCGGCGGAAGCCTACCAGAACTTCTACCTGTGCCTGGCCCGGGAGGGCGCGCCATGAGCCAAAGGAGCGTGCTGTTGGTTTCCCGGTGCGCCTGGACCCTGACCGCATTCCGCACCGGGCTCATGCGGGAGCTTCTTACCCGTGGATGGCGCGTATCCTGCGCCGGGGCCGCGGATGGATACGAGGGCCGCATCCAGGCCATGGGCGTCCCTTTCACCCCCCTGCCCCTGGACATGCGGGGCATGAACCCCGCGGCCGACTTGCGCTACCTGGGGGCCCTGGCCGCCTTGTACCGAAGGGCGCGGCCGGACGTGATCCACCATTTCACCATCAAGCCCGTGATCTACGGCGGCATGGCCGCCCGTCTCACCCCCGCCCGGGTGGTGAACACCATCACCGGCCTGGGGTACATGTTCACCGGCCCGGACCGGGGCGCCCGGGCCATGCTGGCCCGGACCCTCTACCGGGTGGGCCTTTCCTCGGCGTCCCACACCTGGTTCCTGAATGCCGAGGACCGGGATTATTTTCTGAAACACCGGGTGGTTGGCTCCGAACAGTCCGGGGTGCTGCCCGGCGAGGGCGTGGATTCGGAAAGGTTCTCGCCCAGGAAAAGGCCCTCCGGCGGGCCGCCCATGGTGGTGTACGTGGGCCGGATCCTGGGGGACAAGGGGCTCTACGAGCTGGCGGAAGCGGCGGAAAGGGTGAAAAGGGAGATCCCCCGGGCCCGGTTCCTGCTGGTGGGCCCACGGGACGAGCGCAACCCCAGCGTGGTGCCGGAAACGGACCTGCGGGGCTGGGTGGACCGGGGCGTGTTCGAATGGGCGGGGCCGGTGGACGACGTGCGGCCGCACCTTGCCGGGGCGGACGTGGTGGTCCTGCCGTCCTACCGGGAGGGCCTGCCCATGTCGCTGCTGGAGGCCATGGCCATGGAGCGGGCCGTGGCGGCAACGGACGTGCCCGGGTGCCGGGAGGTGGTGGAGCACGAAAAGACCGGCCTCCTGGTCCCGCCCAGGAACCCTCGGGCACTGGCCCAAGCCCTGGTAAGGCTTTTGTCCGATCCCGGGCTCGCCGCGTCCATGGGAAAGGCGGGCAGGCAACGGGTGCTGGCGCACTTTGACGAAAAAAAAGTCATCCGCAGGGTCCTGGAGTCCTACGAGGCCTGAGAACCGGGCGTTGCCTTCCGGCCGCCAAACATTTGCCTTGACCGGCGGCCGGGCGTCCGGCAGAGTGCGATAGTGTAGTTATAACAGCCAAATACTATTTTGGAAGGAGAAAAGGGAGTCATTCATGCAAGCCTTGCGCAACCATTTCCCACCGTTTCTGCTTTGCCTTCTGGCTCTGTGCGTCCTGGCGGTTTCCGGGTGCAGCGTGATCAACTCCGGGCAGAAGGAAGAGCCGGCCGTTCCGGCCGCGCCGCCCGAGCCCGCGTTCAAGGTGAGCGGGGACTTTTCCGACATCCGCCTGCCCCGGCAACTGAACCAGAATCAGGACGAGTCCTTCGTGGTGCGCGCGGGCGGGGAGATTACGGGCATCCTGGTTTATTCCGGCGGTATCCGGCCCGAGGAGGCGGTCTCCTTTTTCCTGGACAACATGCCTGCAGACGCCTGGAACCTGGTCTCCATCTTGAAGAGCGCCCGCACCATGATGCTCTTTAAAAAAGAGAACCGCTACTGCGTGATCCAGGTGGACAGCACGTTCCTGGGCAAAACCGAGGCGATCGTGTGGGTGGCCCCGGCCAACGCGAAGGCCGGGGAGGGAAACGAACCCAAAACGTTCGAGTAAGGGTCTGAAAGCGCCATGGGGGAACTGTCCGTCCTTGCCGGCCGCTCCATCGTGCTGGGTGTGAGCGGGGGAATCGCCGCCTACAAGAGCGTGGAACTTCTGCGCCTGCTTTCCTCCCAGGATGCCCGGGTGCGGGTGGCCATGACCAAAAACGCCGCCCGCTTCGTGGGGCCGGTCCTGTTCGAGGCCCTGTCCGGCCAGCCCGTGTACATGGACATGTGGAGGGAAAACCACGAGATCCGCCACATCGACTGGGCCCGGGAGGCGGACCTGGTCATCCTGGCGCCGGCCACGGCCAACCTGGTGGGCAAGATGGCCTGCGGCCTGGCGGACGATGCGCTCTCCACCCTGCTTCTGGCCGTCACCGCGCCCATTCTGGTATGCCCGTCCATGAACACCCACATGTTCGAGAACCCCCGGGTGCAGGACAACCTGAAGCGGCTGTCGGACACCGGCCTCCACGTCATGGCCCCGGGCTCCGGGTTTCTGGCCTGCGGAGACACGGGGCCGGGACGGCTGCCCGACCCGGCGGACATCGCGGACCGCGCCGCGGCCCTGTTGTGCGAAAAGGATCTTTCCGGCCTCAAGGTCCTGGTCACCGCGGGCCCCACCCGCGAGCCCCTGGACCCGGTGCGGTTTCTCTCCAACCCGTCCTCGGGCAAGATGGGGTTCGCTCTGGCCCGGGCCGCGGAACACCGGGGAGCGGAGGTGGTGCTGGTCTCCGGCCCGGTGCAGTTGGCCGATCCCCTGGGGGTGAAGGTGGTGCGGGTGACCACGGCCCGGGAGATGGCCGACGCCGTGTTCGCCGAAGCCAAGGACGCGGACATGGTGCTGAAGGCCGCGGCGGTGTCGGACTTCAGGCCCAAGACCTGCGCCGCGCACAAGGAAAAGAAAAACAAGGCGGACACCAACCTGCGTCTGGCCAGGAACCCGGACATCCTGAAGGAACTGGGCAAGGAAAAGAGCGACAAGGTGCTGGTGGGGTTCGCCGCAGAAACCAGGAAGCTTGCCGCCTACGCCTCCTCCAAGCTGGAGGAGAAGAACCTGGACATGATCGTGGCCAACCTGGTGGGTGAGGCCGGGTCCGGATTCGGATCGGACACCAACAAGGTTTCCGTGTTCTACCGGGACGGCTACTCCGAGGACCTGGACCTCATGACCAAGGACCAGGTGGCCCACGCCGTGCTGGACCGGGCCGCCCGGTACCTCCCCCAGGCAGAGTGACAGCCTTGGCCGCACAAAACCCACGCACGGCCCTTTTGCGGATCGTCTCCGAGGCCAGGCGGCACGCCCAATGCCTGGCGGCCGAGGGATTTGCCGGCTGGAACCTTTCCCCCGAAGCCGCCCGGACCCTCAAGAACCTGGGAAAACGGACGGCGTCGCCCATGGCCGGGGAATCCCTCGAACAGGTCCACAAGGAGCTTGCCGCATGCCACGGCTGCGGCCTGTGCAGGGATCGCTCCACCGTGGTGCTGGGCGAGGGGAACCCCCGCGCGGACCTGGTGTTCGTGGGCGAGGCTCCGGGAAAAGAGGAGGACGAGCAGGGCAGGCCCTTTGTGGGCACGGCGGGCAAGCTGTTCGACGACATCCTGCAAAAGGGCATGAACCTCTCTCGGGAGGAGGTGTACGTGACCAACCTCGTCAAGTGCCGCCCCCCGGAAAACCGCGACCCCACCGCGGAAGAGATCAACGGCTGCCTGCCCTGGCTGTGGCGGGAGATCAACGCGGTGTCCCCGCGGTTCATCTGCTGCCTGGGGCTCATTTCCTCCCAGGCGGTCCTGGGCTCCCCCAAAAACCTGGCCCGGCTGCGGGGCCGGGTCCACGAGGTTTCCGGTTACGAGGTGGTGTGCACCTACCATCCCGCCTACCTGCACAGGACCCCCAGCAAGAAGCGGGAAGCATGGGAAGACATCAAGCTTTTGCTCTCCCGCATGGGAAAAAAGCCGTGAACAGAGGAATGACGCTCATAAGGGCCGCGGCGTTTTTCCTGGCGCTTTTCACCGGCCCGTGGGCGGTTCCCGGCGCGGCCGCGGACAAGGCCCCGGTGTACGTGGCCACCCTGGCCGGGCCGGTCTCCCCCGGGTCCGCGGCCTACGTGCTCAGGGCCGTGAAACTGGCCAACGAAAACCGGGCCGCGGCCCTGGTCATCCGGTTGGATACCCCCGGCGGCCTGGCCGAGTCCATGCGGGAGATGGTGCAGGCCATTCTGGCCTCCCAGACGCCGGTGGTGGTGTACGTTGCGCCCGAGGGCGCCCGGGCCGCTTCCGCCGGGGTGATGATCACCCTGGCCGCGGACGTGGCCGCCATGGCCGAGGGCACCAACATCGGCGCGGCCCACCCCGTGGGCGCGGGCGGCTCGGACGTGGGTGGCACCATGGAGGAAAAGGTGGTCAGCGATTTGGCCGCCCACGCGCGGAGCCTCGCGGAAAAGCGCGGCAGAAACGCCGAGTGGGCGGAAAAGGCGGTGCGCGAAAGCGTGTCCGTCACCGCCACGGAGGCCGTGGAGAAAAACATCGTGGACCTGGTGGCCGGTTCCCTTTCCGAGCTTCTGGACAAGGTGGACGGCATGCGGGTCAACGGCAAGGTCCTGGACACGGCAAACGCGCCGGTGGAGCGCATGGAACCCACGTTCCAGGAAAAGGTGCTTTTCGCGGTCTCGAACCCCAACATCGCCTACATCCTGCTCCTGGTGGGCCTGGCTGGGCTGTACTTCGAGCTCTCCAACCCCGGCGCCGTGTTTCCCGGGGTCATCGGCGCGGTGAGCCTGGTGCTGGCGTTCTACTCCCTTTCCACCCTGCCGGTGAACTACGCCGGGGTGCTTTTGATTCTCCTTTCCGTGGTGTTTTTCATCCTGGAGGTGTATGTCACCTCCTACGGGGTCCTGGCCATGGGCGGGGTGGTCGCCCTGATCCTGGGCTCGGTCATGCTGTTCGACCAGCCCCGGACGGGAATCGAGGTGAGCACCGGCGTGCTCGTATCCTCCATCGGCGCGGTCATCGTGTTCGTGGCCGTGGTCACCACCCTGGCGGTGCGGACCCATTTGTCCAGGCCCAGGACGGGCTACGAGGGCATGCTGGGCCAGACCGGCGTCGTGGCCAGCGTGGCCGAAGACGGCAAAAGCGGCAAGGTGCGCGTGTTCGGCGAGCTGTGGAACGCGGATTTCGACCAGACGGCGGCGCCCGGGGACAAGGTGACCATAGAGTCGCTTTCCGGCCTGAGGCTTGCCTGCAGGAAGAATCCATAACACCAGCGCTCAACAAAGGGAGGGAACCATGTTCCAGCTGTGGGTGCCGATAATCGTCATCGGAGGGCTTCTGGCCGTCATGGCCATCAAGGTTTTAAACGAGTACGAGCGGGCCGTGGTGTTCCGCCTGGGCCGCGTGGTGGGGGCCAAGGGGCCGGGGATCATCTGGCTGTGGCCGATCATCGACAAGATGGTCAAGGTGAGCCTGCGCACCGTGGTCCTGGACGTGGATCCTCAGGACGTGATCACCCGCGACAACGTGAGCGTGAAGGTCAACGCGGTGGTCTATTTTCGGGTGCTGGACTCGGTGAAGGCCATCATCGAGGTGGAGAACTACCTCTACGCCATGGCCCAGCTGGCCCAGACCACCCTGCGGTCCGTGTGCGGCCAGGCGGAGCTGGACGAACTGTTGTCCGACCGGGAGAAGATCAACTCCCAGTTGCAGGAGATCCTGGACGAGCGGACAGACCCCTGGGGGGTGAAGGTGTCCAACGTGGAGTTAAAGCACATCGACCTCCCCAACGAGATGCAGCGGGCCATGGCCAGGCAGGCCGAGGCCGAGCGGGACCGGCGCGCCAAAGTCATCAACGCCGAGGGCGAGTTCCAGGCCGCGGCCCGGCTGGGCGAGGCCGCCCGGGTCATCGCAAAGGACCCCATGGCCCTGCAACTGCGCTATTTGCAGACCATGAACGAGATGGCCGCGGAAAACCGCACCACCACCATCTTCCCCGTGCCGCTGGACTTGTTCTCCCCGCTTCTGGACGCGTTGAAGGCCAAGAAGGGTGAATCCTGAGGCGGTTGACATTCCCCGGCCGGACGAATTATATAAGTTGTTTCTTCCGCGTCCCGGCCGGGGCGCGCCGAAAAAAAAGGAACGGAGGCCGGAGACCGGCCTCCGTTATGCTTTGCGCCAGGGAAAACCGGAAAGGAGAACAAATGGGAGCCAAGAAGGAAACCAAGGAAAAGCCCTTGGACAAGATGACCGCCACCGAGCTCAGGGCCGTGGCCAAGGAGATCCCGGGCATCACCGGGGTCCACGCCATGAACAAGGCCGAGCTTCTGTCCGCCATCAAGGAGGCCCGGGGCATCATCGACGAGCGCAAGAAAGACAAGAGCGACGTGCGCGAGTTGAAAAAGCGCATCAAGGAGCTCAAGGCCGAACGGGAAAAGGCCCTGGAGGCAAACGACGAAAAAAGGGCCGGCATCCTGAGAAAGCGCATCATCCGCCTGAAGAAGAAGACCCGGAGGGCGGCGTAGCTTGGCTCTGTTCGCGCCTCGCGGTGCAAGGCGGGAAGCTTTCATCCGCCCCCAGGCCCTTGCCTTTGACATCGACGGCGTGGTGGCGGACACCATGGCGCTGTTTCTGCGCATCGCGGAAAAGAAGCACAACGTTCCCGGCCTGAAGATGGAGCACATCACCTCCTACGCCCTGGAGGAATGCCTGCCCATCAGCCGGGAGGTCATCGCGGACATCGTGGAGGAGCTCATCCACGGCACCCACGACGAGCCCTTGCCGCCTGTTCCCGGTGCGGCCGGGGTGCTTTCGGAGGTCGCGGAGGCGGCGGCTCCCCTGTTGTTCGTCACCGCCAGGCCCAAAAAAGGCCCCATCCTCGAATGGGTGCTAAAGACCCTGGACCTGGATGAGGCCAGCGTGGACGTGGAGGCCACCGGCTCCTTTGAGGCCAAGACGCGGGTTTTGCTTGACGCGGGCAAGACCTGGTTCGTGGAGGACCGGCTGGAGACTTGCTTTCTGCTGCAGGATGCGGGCATCTCGCCGGTGGTGTTCGCACGGCCGTGGAACCGGAAGCCCCACCCCTTTTGCGAGGTGGCTTCATGGGAGGAACTGCGGGGCCTGTTGGACCTTTTTCCGGGACAGCCATGAACCCGCCGCCGGACATCACCCGGTTTTTGGAATACGCCGCGGCGGACGGCCGCTCGCCCGCCACCATCCGCGCCTACCGCAGGGATCTGCTGGAGTTCGCGGGGTTTCTGGCGGACGAGGCCGGAGGCGGGGAGCTTTCCAACGAGGCGTTTTTCCGGGTGAACCGGCTGGACATCCGGGCGTACCTGGGGTTCCTGCACCAGAAGGGCGACTCGCGCTCCACCATGGCCAGAAAACTCTCCGCCCTGCGCTCCTTTTACCGGTTTTTGGAAAAAGAGGGGAAGGTGGCCGCCAACCCGGCCAAGGCGGTGGCCACGCCCAAGCGCGAGAAAAAGGCTGTTTCCTGGCTCAACGTGGACGAGGCCTATGACCTTCTGGACAACATGCCCGCCGGCACCTGGCTGGAAAAACGGGACCGTGCCGTGCTGGAGACCCTCTACTCCACGGGGGTGCGCGTGGCCGAACTTTCCGGCATGGACGTGGACGACGTAGACGCCGCCGAGGGCTTGGTCCGCGTGGTGGGCAAGGGCAACAAGGAGCGGGTGGTGCCCATAGGGCAAAAAGCCCTGGACGCCATCGAGGAATACCGAAAGGCCCTGGACGAGGAAGGGCCGGAGAACCGGGACGAAAAGGCTTTGTTTTTGAACTTCCGTGGCGGCAGGCTCACGGTGCGGTCCATGGCCCGGGCCGTGGACAAGGCGGCCGCCGGCATGCGGCTCATGCGGGCCCTTTCGCCCCACGGGTTGCGTCACACCTTCGCCACCCACATGCTGGACGGCGGGGCGGACCTGCGAAGCGTGCAGGAACTTCTGGGCCACGCCAGCCTCAGCACCACGGGCATGTACACCCACGTTTCGCTGGACCGGTTGGCCAAGGCCTACGACAAGGCCCACCCCCGGGCCTGCAGCAGGCCCAAGGGAGGGCGAAAGGACGAGGATTCATGAAGCCCCACGGAACGACCATCCTGGCGGTTTCCGCCAAGGGGCGCACAGCCATCGCCGGGGACGGCCAGGTGACCATGGGAGACAACGTGGTCAAGCACGGGGCCAAGAAGGTCCGCCGCCTGTTTCACGACAAGGTGGCCGCGGGGTTCGCCGGGGCCACGGCCGACGCGCTGAACCTGTTCGACCGGTTCGAGGCCAAGCTGGAGCAGTACAACGGCAACCTCTCCCGGGCCGCGGTGGAGCTCGCCCGGGACTGGCGCACGGACAAGGTGTTGCGGCGGCTGGAGGCGGTGATGATCGCGGCGGACAAAGACACCATGTTGCTCATCTCCGGCAACGGCGACGTCATCGAGCCCGACGAGGGGGTCATGGGCATCGGGTCCGGCGGGGCGGTGGCCCAGGCCGCGGCAACGGCGCTTCTGCGCAACACGGACATGGACGCTCCGGCCATCGTCAGGGCGGCCATGGAAGTGGCGGCTTCGCTTTGTATCTACACCAACGACCGGATCACCATGGAGATGCTGTAACCCCATGGAAAATCTGCATCCCGCAGACATCGTGGCCGAGCTGGACAAGTACATCATCGGCCAGGAAAAGGCCAAACGCTCCGTGGCCATCGCGTTAAGGAACCGCTGGCGCAGGCAGAAGGTGGCCGAGGACCTGCGCGACGAGATCGCGCCCAAGAACATCATCCTGATCGGCCCCACGGGCGTGGGCAAGACGGAGATTTCCCGCAGGCTGGCCAAGCTGGCGGACGTGCCCTTTCTGAAGATCGAGGCCACCAAGTTCACCGAGGTGGGCTACGTGGGCCGGGACGTGGAATCCATGGTCCGGGACCTGGTGGAGGTCACGGTGAACATGGAGCGGCAGCGTGAACAGGAGGCGGTGCGCGAAAAGGCCCGGGAAGCGGCCGAGGAGCGCATGCTGGACATCCTGCTCCCCCCGCGCAGGCAGACGCCCGCCTGGGGCGGCGGCGAAGAGGAGGAGCCGCCCCGGCCCGAGCCCGAATCGTCCGCCACCCGGGAGAAGTTCCGGGATATGCTGAAAAAGGGCAAGCTGGACGAGCGCTACGTGGACATGGAGGTGTCCGAGAAGAACATGCCGGTCATGGAGATCTTCTCCAGCGTGGGCATGGAAGAGGTGGGCATCAACCTGAAGGACATGCTGGGCTCCCTGGTGCCGTCGAAGACCAAGACCCGCAAGGTGAAGGTCTCCGAGGCCATGGAGCTGCTCACCGCCGAGGAGGCCCAGCGGCTGGTGGACATGGAAAAGGTGGTCCGCACCGCCCTGGAGCGCGTGGAGCAGTCGGGCATCATCTTTCTGGACGAGATGGACAAGATCGCCGCGGGGGGCGGCGGCAAGGGCCACGGCCCGGACGTCTCCCGCGAGGGCGTGCAGCGCGACCTGTTGCCCCTGGTGGAAGGCACCACGGTGAACACCAGGCACGGAATGGTCAAGACCGACCACATCCTGTTCATCGCCTCGGGCGCGTTCACCGTGGCCAAGCCCTCGGACCTGATCCCCGAACTCCAGGGCCGGTTTCCCATCCGGGTGGAGCTTTCCGCGCTCAACGAGGAGCAGTTCGCACGCATCCTCACCGAGCCCAGGAACGCCCTCACCCTGCAGTACTCGGCGCTTCTGGCCACCGAGGGCATCACCCTGTCCTTTGACGACGGCGCGGTGGCACAGATCGCGCGCATCGCCAGGGAA
>JAFDHW010000235.1 GCA_019308705.1 Deltaproteobacteria bacterium | reverse complement strand
ACCAATGTCAGCATTCCTCAAAGAAACAGCGTGCATTTTTCAAGGACCCTTCAATTGGCACTTAACCTGTTTAAATCCATATAAATATTTTATTCGGTGAAATTTTTCATGAATGATTCGGGCTAGGCCATGCCTTCCGTACAGGTATTGGACTCTGAAGATATTTGCCTTCTCATCCAGCATGACAGCCTCGTATGCGATTCCTGTTCGTCGGGCCAGCGCCTTGCCTGCGGCTTCCTTCAGACCCCGCCTCGCGGCGGCAGCCCTTGCCGTCCGGCTAACAGTTCCCCCTGCCGGGCGCACAAACACGAAACGCCCGGCCGATTCCGGCCCGGGCGTTTTTATCGACAAGGGACGCGGGGCGGGTCAGGGCACCAGCATGGGCACCTGGCCCGCGATGGAAAACTCCAGGGTGCGGGTGCCGGAAATGGACTGCATGGGCTGTTCGCCGTCGATCTGGTAGAAGGTCTGGCCATCCAGCTCCACCAGGAGCCGTTCGGTCTGGAACTGGAGGATCTTGGGGTTCAGCACGTTCATGGGCCGGCGGAAGATCCGGGTGAGGTGCATGGTGAACCACTGACGCAGGTTCTGGATGAGGGTGACCTCGAACTTGCCGTCCGTCATGTCGGACCGGGAGCTGACGATGGCGCCGCCGGCGTAGATGCTGGAGTTGGTCACCAGAAGTCCGTAGTTGCCCTTGGGCACCACGAACTTTCTGTCCACGCCGTTTCTGTCGCGGTAGGTCACGTACATGGGAAAGGGAAACTTGTAGAGCATGTTGCCCAGGATCAGGAAGGTGTACAGGCTGTTGTTGATGAACGGCTTGGCGCTGGCGACCGGCTGGGTGGCCTTGGGCCGGAACCGGTTGAACAGGTTGGAAATGCGTGCGTCGTTGCCCGCCCCGAAATAGGACGCGCACAAAATGTGGTTGTTCACCTGCATCACGTCCACGTTCTTGGTGGTTCCCCGCACCACCATCTCCACCCCGGCGCGCAGCCCCTCCTTTTTCATCAGCCGGTGCACGCCCAAAGACCGTGCCAGGTCGTTGCCCACCCCAAAGGGCAAAATGCCCACCTTGGGAGGAAGGTCAAAGCGCATGGCCGCTTGGATGACCTGGCCCAAAGTGCCGTCGCCTCCCACGGCCACCACCTTGTCGTAGGCCGGGGCCAGGCGCATGGCCTGAGAAAAGGTGTCCGGCTCGGTGAAGGCGAAGTGGTAGGACTCCGGAGGCAGGTATCCGGCCACCGCGGACGCGATCCGCCGCGCCAGCACCTTGCCCGGGCTGGTGCCGGAAAAGGGGTTTACGAGAAACAGGATCTTTTCCATGCGTAAAAGGCCTTGGCCCTTGGCTGTGTACTGTAGTCGTCTGCGTGGGGAAGACACGGCCAAAGGGCCGCGGCACAAGGCTTCCTCGGGCCGGAACCCGTCGGAAGCGCCTCGTTCATACCAGAAGGAAGGGTAAAAAGGCAAGCAATTCCCGCCGTTAGCGGGGCCAGGCAGGGCGGTTTGCCGGAAGCGGTCAGGAAACCGGGGGGGAGGCGGCCCGGACTTTGGAGTCGTCCAGGTACTTGATCATGGACAACCGGTTGCCCTCCTCGTTGGCCGTGTAGGTCACCTCGTCCATGATCTCCTGGATGATGTGCAGGCCCATGCCATGCTCCGGCAGGGTGGAAAGGTCCTCCGGGTCGAACTCCAGCTTCTGGGGATTGAAGTCCTCCATGGGCTCGCCCCAGTCCGTCACCGCGAAGTGCACGCGGTCCTCGGCTATGGTCAGGGCGACTTCCACCTCCTTGTCCTTGCGGTCCTTGCAGGCGTGGAGAATGGCGTTGTTCACCGCCTCCACCACGCAGGTTTCCAACTGGTAGGCCATCATCTCGCTCATGAGCACGTAGGAACAGATCTTGTGCACGGCCAGACCTACCAAGTACACGTTCTTCAAGTCGGACTGGATGATCATCCGGATGCTTCGCGCTTTCTTTGCCATCCGGCCCCTCCATGGCCCACGGGGTGCTCCTGCCGCTGTTCAAAAATTCCCCTGATTTTTACATACTCGTCCCGGCTCCCCCGGTCAAGCTCGTCCGTGGAGGGAAAGGCCACCGCGGCCTCCATGGCGGCGAGCAGCGGAGCCAAGGTGGACTCGTCCGTGGCGCACACGGCAAGCCCGGAAAGGCGGCGGCACAGGACCAGCATGTCCCCCGGGTCCACCAGGTCCGCCTTGTTGAGCACCCGGATGGTGGGGATGTGGTCCAGGGAAAGATCGCGCAGGATGGTTTCCACGCTTTTCACCTGCTGCTGGACCCGGGGAGACGAGGCGTCGATGACGTGGAGCAAAAGGTCCGCGTCGGTGAGTTCCTCCAGGGTGGCCCGGAAAGCCACCACCAGGTCCCTGGGCAGGTCCTGGATGAACCCCACGGTATCGGTGATGATGACCTCCGTGTCCCGGGGGAAGCGCAGCCGCCGGCTGGTGGGGTCCAGGGTGGCGAAGAGCCGGTCCTCCGCCTGCACCCTGGAGTGGGTGAGGGTGTTCAACAGCGTGGACTTGCCCGCGTTGGTGTAGCCCACGATGGAGATGACCGGAGTCTTGTTGCGGTTTCTTTTGGCCCGGCGGGTTCTTCGCTGCTTCTGGACCAAGGAGAGTTCCTTTTCCAGCCGGTGGATGCGCTCGCGCACCCGGCGGCGGTCGATCTCCAGCTTGGTTTCGCCGGGACCCCGGCCGCCGATGCCGCCGGCCAGGCGGGACAGGGCCGTGTTTTTGCCCACCAGCCGGGGCAGCGTGTACTTGAGCTGGGCCAACTCCACCTGCAGCTTGCCCTCCGCGGTCATGGCGCGCTGGGCGAAGATGTCCAGGATGAGCTGGGTGCGGTCGATGACCGAAAGCTCCAGCTGGTCCGTGATGGCCCGGATCTGGCCGGGGTTCAACTCCTGGTCGAAGATCACCAAATCTGCGTCGTGCTGCAGGGCGGACACAGCCAGGTCCCTGAGCTTTCCCCGGCCCAGGAGATAGCGGCTGTCCAGCTTTTTCCTGTGCTGGACCATGGTCCCGGCCACGGCAATGTCGTTGGACGCGCACAGCTGGGAAAGCTCTTCCATGGAGCGGGCGGCCTCGGCTTTTCCCTTGGTGGTTACGCACACCAACAGCGCGCGGGTCTTTTTCCCGGCCTTTTTGGCCCCGCGCAGATGGGAAAGCTCGGCTTCGAGCTCCGGCACGAAGTGGTCCAGGGCAAGGTCCAGGCCCTCCACGCCGAAGGGGTCCATGATCTCGTAGGGCTTGCCGTCCCCGCGCCGGGGCAGGAGATGGGCGACGTGGAACGTTTTGGGCAGGCCGTCTCCGGTGATGGTCACGGCGGCCAGGAGGTCCAGGCGGGTGAACACCAGGTCGGTGAGGTCTTCGTCGGTGACGCCTTCGTCCTTCAGGTGGGTATGGACCAGGCGAAGGCCCTTCAACCGGCCGGAGCCGAACCGCTGGCCGGAAAGGTCCGGGATGGTGACGGAGTTGGGGCCGCCTACCAGGACGTAGGCCACCGCGCCGGAGCGGTCGATCAAAAGACCCACCTGGCGGCGGATTTCCGAGGAGATGGAGGTGATGCTCCTGGCCAGCTCCGGGCTCACCAGAAGCTCCGGGGCCACGCGGCGGCGGTAGAGGTTCTGGAGCTTTTTCACGTGCATGGCCTTTAAGCCGGCCATGTTGCCGTAGACTTTTTTCATGCACATCCCGGGCTGAACAGCCCCGCAAAGGAGAAAAAATCCGGGAAACGGGCGCAACGGTGACGACTTTATTTAATAAAAACTAAGGCGTTATGCGCCTTTGGCAAGGCCGGCGTACCGCTCCTCCAGGGTTTCGAACCGCGTGCACTCGGAAAGGAAGGTGAGCTTGAACCGGCCGGTGGGTCCGTTTCTCTGCTTGGCCACGTTGATTTCGGCCACCCCGCTGGTGGAGGCGTTCTCCTGCTGGGCGTAGGCCGCCTCGCGATAGATGAACAGGATCACGTCCGCGTCCTGCTCCAGGGCTCCGGACTCGCGCAGGTCGGAGAGCTGGGGCCGCTTGTCCCCGCGCTCCTCCACCTTGCGGTTCAACTGGGACAAGGCCAGGACCGGCACGTCCAGCTCCTTGGCCAGGGACTTCAGGGACCGGGAAATCTCGGAGATTTCCAGCTCCCTGCGCTCGATCTTCCTGGGAGGGCCCTTCATAAGCTGGAGGTAGTCGATCACGATGAGGCCCAGGCCCTTGTCCATGGCCATCCGCCGCGCCTTGGTGCGCACGTCCAAGGGAGAGAGGCTGGGAGAGTCGTCGATGAAGATGGGGGCGTTGTACAGCCGGTCGCCGGCCCGCACCAGCTCCTGGTGGTCGTCGCCGGTCAAAAACCCTCCCCGCACCCGGGTGGAGTCCACCCGGGCCTCGGAGCACAACAGCCGGATGGCCAACTGCTCCCGGGACATTTCCAGGGAAAAGATCAGGACC